>CAZGKN010000004.1:0-36513 GCA_964525915.1 uncultured Saprospiraceae bacterium
CATTTTGATTTTTACTCTCAGGTTAGAACCACGCTGACCACTTCCCTGTGTACGCCCACCACCAAAAAAGGATCCAAAGGGTGAATCCTCAAAGATAGTGCCAAACTGAGAGAAGATATCATCCATATTCCTGCCATGACCACCACCGAAATTCGGATCGACCCCTGCATGGCCCATTCGGTCATACCTTGCCCGTTTGTCCTGATCACTCAGGATCTCATAGGCTTCTGCTGCTTCCTTGAATTTCTCTTCGGCTGCTTTGTCACCGGGATTTCTGTCCGGGTGATATTGCAGTGCTACCTTACGGTAAGCTTTCTTCAGTTCAATTTCTTCTACAGTACGGGTTACGCCCAGTACTTCATAATAATCACGCTTCGACATGTATTTCTTTTTTAGTCTGTTTATTCACCGACTACCACTTTCGCGTGACGGATTAATTTATCATTGAGCAAATATCCTTTCATGACTGTATCCAGTACCTTTCCTTTCAACTCAGGAGTTGGTGCAGGGATAGTCGTAATCGCCTCATGCAATTCAGGATCATAAACTTCCAGATCCGACACTAGAGGCTCCAAACCCTTTGACTTTAATAATGAGGATAATTTTTGGTGGACTAAAAGTAAACCTTCACCAGCAGCATCTTTTTCTCCCAAACCTTCTACTACCTTTGCAGCCCTGTCAAAATCATCCAAAATCGGTAATAATGATGACAAAATGTCCTGTGATGCCGTTTTGATTAAATCCAGTTTTTCTTTTGTGGTACGCTTACGATAGTTTTCAAACTCCGCGTATAAACGTAGATTTTTATCCTTTAATTCGGCAACTTCCTTTGCGCAGTCATCGTCTGTATCACTTTGTGTGGCGAAATCCTGTTCTTTTCCCATCATTGATTCTTCGGGGGTTGCATTGACCGATTCTTCCTGCAATACCTCTTCACGACTTTTATCTGTATCTTCCATTTTAGTCTGATTTTTGTGACAGAATTGCAATAAGCTTGCCAGCCGTCAAACTAAGCCACATTGGCAGGAAAATAATTATTTTCTGCCAGTACTGTCTGCTTTTATCTTACTGTAATGCACTGCGACAAACTTATTTAGAATATCTCTGAGTTCTTCGATGCCCGGATTGACTTTGATTATCATCTGCTGATCATTAATCAGATAACTGGCTGGGATGGTTTTTATTTTATAATCCAGTGTAGCCGGACCGCCACTCTTTGGTTCCATTATTTGATATGGCCAAGCCAGTCCATCCTGTGCTATCGCCTGTCGAAGTGCTGTAGTATCATCATCAATGGCGATACTGACAATTTCAAAATTAGAATGCAGGGTATCATGGAATTCATTGTATAATTTAGCGAGTTCAGGATTGGCTTTCCGGCAAGGAGTACACCAGGAACCCCAAAAGTCAAGTAAAACCAGCTTGCCCTGAAACTGCGAGAGATTGATCATCTTTCCATCTATTGTAGTGGAGCGGATATCTGGTGCCTTATCTCCAATCATCAAATCAGTCTTCCGATACATGAAGAAATATATCCCATAGACCAATGCGCCCAGTATCAGAAATATAACAATATTAAAATACTTCATCTTCACATGTTAATTAAATATAATGTGAAAGTAGCTTATTTTATTATCTTTTAGAAAAGGAACGGTAGATTTTAACCAAATACTTTTCCGATAACAGTAGATATTATTTAATTTGCATTAATTATTACACCATAAAAACGAGCATTGGACACTAATTCCGTTAAGCCACTGATAGACACGAACAGAATACCTGCGCATGTAGCTATAATAATGGATGGAAATGGCCGTTGGGCGAAGGGTAAGAACCGGCCCCGGGTATTTGGGCATAAAAATGGTGTAAAGAGTGTCCGGGAAGTTACAGAAGCTGCTGCAGAGCTCGGTGTCAGGTATCTGACTTTGTATGCATTTTCTACAGAAAACTGGAACAGACCGAAAATTGAGGTAGAAGCACTGATGATACTTCTGGTCGATACTATCCGTAATGAGATAAAAACGCTGAATGAAAATAATATCCGGCTACTTACTATCGGGAATCCGGATGCGTTGCCTGCTTCCACCAGGAAAGAGTTGGATAAAGGCATCAGAGCAACCGCAGATAATGATGGTCTGCAGCTTATACTGGCACTAAATTATAGCAGCAGAGAAGAAATACAAAATGCATTTTGCCGGATGTTAGCTGATTATGATGCAGGATTGTTAAATTCAGGCAACTTGAATGACAATACCATTCGTAATTATTTATATACCTCGGCTATTCCGGATCCGGACTTATTAATTCGTACCAGCGGTGAATACCGGATCTCAAATTTCTTGCTCTGGCAGATCGCTTATACTGAGATGTATTTTACTGAGACATTGTGGCCTGACTTTCATAAGGAGAGTTTTTATAAAGCAATTCTGGATTTCCAGCAGCGGGAACGCAGATTTGGTAAGACGTCAGAGCAAATTATATCACCTATTTAGTGCTCAGATTCCCCGGGATACGACCTGCTCCACTAAAATATTTCTTATAATAATCCTCTTCCAGTGATGAGATCATCACACCCCGGCGTAATGTAGCATGGACGAAGAAATCTGAAGATAGATACACACCGACGTGAGAAACCTTATTGTCATTAATTTTAAAAAATACCAGATCTCCCTCATGCAATTCCTCGCGGCGGATGGGTTCTGCTTTTTGTGCCATTATGTAAGATGGTCCGATGAATTTGGTATGATATACTTTATTCATGATTTCCGAAACCAGGCCGCTGCAGTCAATACCGGACTTGGTCTTGCCGCCGATCTGGTGTGCTACACCCAACCAGTCATCGACAAACGACACCAATGTAGGGTTGCTTGCCAGTCCATCGGCTTTCTGATAATTATAGTCACCTATTCGTTCATAGTCACCAGCTTTTGACTGATTATTTCTGACTACCGGATGCTCACGATTATGTCCACTTTTTTGCGCGACACGCACCTGTCTGGAGCAACTTGACAGGACTAAAGCCAATAGAATAATTAAAAACGGTTTTTGGAACTGATTATTCATATTAAGTACAAATATAATATGTAGTTTGTTGCCCTACAAATTTATAGTTACTTTTCTCTCCTTTTATCTTTTAATTCTTCTTTAGCTGCCCTGAATTTATCCAGTCCCATAGTCTCCCGAATACCTGAAAAAAGTGTCCGCCACCAGTAATGGAATATAGACCGGCGTGGGTCTCTGTCAAAGTGAAGCGTCCCTGAAATAAAGCGGCTATCCGGTACTTTTTTTGCAATAATTTTATCTAAGATAAAGGTCTTCAATAAAGCCTTGCGATGGATATTTTTAGCTTTAAATACGTTAATATCAAGTGTGTCAATCGACATTTTCATCCAGCCACCGGATACGGAGTCAGTATAACTCATCGCAAAGGTCAATGAATCCAGTGTCCCGCGCTCAAATCCAAGTAAGGCGGCACTATTCAGTATTGCATTGAATTTAGTGAGCGGGATTTTTTCTATCTTTCCTGACAGTGCATACGATCCATTTGTCATTGTAGGAATAGTGCATTTTAGTTTCATACTGCCGGAATTCATGAACTTCCCTATGATATCCAGGCTGATGGTCTTTCTATAGCGTAGGTTATTGACATTTCTCGTAAATACAGTATCGATATTGAAATAAATCTGGCCCGGTGGTCTGGAATCAAAGGATAATTCCTCATATTCAGCATAACTGTCAGTAATTAACAATGTATCGAATGAAAATTTTACATTCATGCTGTCCAGTAATTCAGCCGGTAAAGGGGAGCGGCTTGTCTTACTAAATGGATAACTTTTATCACGGTAGGATTGAAGGGTGAAAGAAAAAGATAGTTTTCGTCCCAGTAATTTTAAGGGTTTGGATACATCAATGGAGAAATCATCGATGCGGATATTTTTCCATTGCGCAGCGATCCGGTCTTTCTGTTGTCCGAAAAAAGCTGCAAAAGCACGCTTGTCCAATGTAGGGATCAGGTTAATACTATCACAGGTCAATAGCTGATTGCGGTTAAAGTAAATTGCTCTGTTTAGTGTTAATTTACAGGCATCATCTGGCAAATTCATTGTGTATCTGGCCAGCACTATCGAGGTAAAGTCCAGATGGATTTTATCAGTATTGAGGTTAGTGATGAGTACATTGTGTGATTGAATCCGGTCTGTATGCATTTGCATGAATACGTGAAAACTGGAATCCATCCTTACCCATTGCGCATCATGCAGTGTGACAGACCTGAAGTAAACTTCCCTGAGGAACTGCTCGACAGGTGGGGAACGGACTTCTTTTTCGATATTGTGCTGCGACCTGGTGTAGAATACCGGATGATAGAGCGACAAATCTCTGGCTATAAATTTTTTTTCCTTTAGTAATTTCCTGATTCTTAAACCTGTGATTTCCAGTGTTTGGATAGTCCCGTATTTACTGGAGTCATTTTTTTCAGATATAGAAAAATGCACATCATAAATTTTGAACTGCCGTATGTATGGATTAAATACGAAGTTGTCATAAGTGACCGTTATCCCGGCCAGTTTCAATCGTTCAATTTTCGCATCCAGATTGCGACGGATTATACCACGGACCAGTAATTGGGGCAAATAATAGATTGCGAATAGAATTAGCAATATCAGGATGGTTCGCCTGATTATTAATTTAGTCCTGGACGATAGGCTATGCATGTTTGAAGTTCAATAAATGTTCCAATTTAGAATCTAAGATGACGATTGTGAATCTTTATTTATGAATAAAAGTAATTTATTTTGGTGAATTCAAAGCAGTACATTTGGATTGATGTAAGCGGATTTTTCGGGGAATGATAGGGAATGAGATTTAAATTTTATAAATTTTATTGCCTATCGCAGTTATTTAATACACTGTCAGATGCCTTTTATACACATGCAGGTTAATTTTTAGTTAATTGCAGACGAACTTGTATTTTATTTCTGAGATAAAGTATTATCTTTGTGCTGTTCCTAAGCACAGAACATCATTTATTTAGCTTTTTAAATAAATATGGATTACTTCATACCCTTCAATAAGTACTTATAAAGTATTCTTTCGGGTAATTTGATTATATTGAGGTTGTAGGAACAATCAATATAAGAAAACTATGGTAAATAGGAAAAAGTATAACTATGTATGATATCGTACTTTGTTTTATTACATCTTTTTTGCTTACATACTTTGCAATACCATCAATAATTAATATTGCAGCGGTAAAAAAATTAGTAGATGTACCTGATGAGCGAAGGTCTCATGAAGTTCCTACGCCTTCTCTGGGAGGTATAGGCATCTTCGGCGGTTTACTCTTTTCTATTATTTTGTGGACTCCATTTGCGCTCATCGGTGATTTGCAGTATATTCTTTGTTCGGCAATCATTATATTCCTTATCGGCGCAAAAGATGATATCCTTCCCACATCCGCCATGAAAAAAATGCTGGGTCAGCTCTTTGCAGCCGGTATTTTGGTGTTCAAGGCAAATGTGATGATTACCTCTCTGTACGGCATCTTTGGTATCTATGAATTACCTTATTGGATAGCAGCTATATTTTCATTATTTATCATCCTGGTCATCATCAATTCATTTAATTTGATTGATGGCATTAATGGTCTGGCTGCTTCGCTGGGCGTGTTGGTTACATTTTTACTGGGCATTTGGTTCTGGGCGGTGGCACATACTGAATTGAGCCTGGTGGCGTTTGCTATGACAGGAGCATTGGTTGCCTTCCTTAAGTATAACCTTACACCTGCACGAATATTTATGGGGGATACCGGATCCCTGTTGGTCGGATTGATTGTGAGTATTCTGGTTATTAAGTTTATAGAAATACACCGCATCTCTCCTGATTCAATATATGCTGTCAAATCTGCACCCGCCATAGCTATAGCCTTGATTATCTATCCTTTATTCGATACACTAAGGGTATTTACGATGCGGATTATAAATAAAAAATCTCCATTCTCACCGGACAGGAGACACTTGCATCACGGATTATTGGATTTGGGACTTTCACACATGCAAGCCACCTTCATACTGATTGTATTTACAATTGAGATTCTGAGTATTGCTTTATTTCTGCAGAATATCGGGTCATTTTATCTGATTCTGGTCATTTTGGGCTTGAGTATGGGCTTTGCGTATCTGATTCGATTAATGGTGGCGAACAGACAGCGATTGCTTTCAGGCACAGATGGTGTGAAGATTAGTGCACAGCATTTCTGATTGGAATCTACTTAAAAATTATTTTTACCGAAATAATTATTTACGTCCAGGTGTAGAAGCTCTGCTTTTAGCTTAGTATCAATGTCCAATGTCGTAATAAATTTCCGGATAGTTTCCATACTTATTTCTGATTTACCTCGGGTTAGTTCCTTCAATAATTCATAAGCGCCCGGATAGGATTCCCTGCGCAGAATGGTTTGTATTGCTTCTGCCAGGACAATAGCATTGCGGTTGAGATCCTTTTGAATCGTGTCTTTATTTACCTGAAGTTTTGCCCATCCTTTTTGAATTGATTTTATTGCAATCAAGAGGTGGCTGTATGGTACACCTACATTTCTTAGTACAGTGCTATCTGTAAGATCACGCTGCAATCGGCTGATAGGTAATTTTAAAGCTAAGTGTTCAAATAGTGCAATCGCTATTCCGAGGTTGCCTTCCGCATTTTCGAAATCGATAGGATTGACCTTATGCGGCATGGCAGAAGAACCTATTTCACCGGCAACTGCTTTTTGGCGGAAGTATTCCATACTGATATACGTCCATACATCCCGACAGAGATCGATCAGGATAGTGCAGATACGTGTGAGTCCCTGAAAATGCGCGGCCAACATGTCATAATGCTCTATCTGCGTAGTGACTGACTGACGGTTTAATCCTAACTGGGATAAGAATTCATTTCCGAAGCTATGCCAGTCGATATCCGGAAAAGCTGCAAAATGTGCATTGAAGTTACCTGTAGCGCCTCCAAACTTACCTTGCCAGGGTATGGAATTCAGGATTTTTAATTGGGATTGTAAACGAACGACAAACACTTTTATTTCTTTTCCCAGCGTAGTAGGAGAAGCGGGTTGGCCATGAGTCCTGGCTAACATTGGGGTTTGAGAAAACTCATCCGCAAAAGCATCCAGAGTTTGAGTCAATGATTGTAGGGCGGGGGACAGTACCGTATGAAATGCATCGCGCAGCATGAGTGGGAATGCAGTATTATTAATATCCTGTGAAGTAAGTCCAAAATGTACCCATTCCAGACACTTTTCATATTTCCTGTCGATACGGTCTTTTAAAAAATATTCGACAGCTTTTACATCATGATTGGTTATCTGCTCGCGCTCTTTTACATCCAATGCATCAGTGATACTGAAGTCCTGCACGATAGCATCTGTTTCGTCTTCGGGAATACTAAATGCGTACTTTGTTCCTTCCAATTGTCTGGAAAGTGCTTGCAGGTATTTCACTTCTATGAGTACACGGTACCGAATCAGTGCATATTCTGAAAAATAGTCAGATAGTTCATGTGTAGCTGCCGCATACCGGCCATCGATCGGGCTAATATTAAGTATCGATTTACGGTCCGTATTATTAGCCATTGAGGATTGATTCTTGATTAAGTAAAATTTCTTCTTTTCTTTTGATAAAATAATAACATTCTATCTGAGATCGATTCGGGAAGTCATTATCATGGGTGATATATTTATTCGTATTCTTAAAGTGAATGTAACGGGCTTTGGTATTGTCATTCCACTGAATAGTCATTAATTTGTGTATATCTTCTTTCAGTGCCGGATCCAATATCTCAAACGCTGTTTCTATCCGGTAACTAAGATTCCGTTCCATCCAGTCCGCAGAGGAGAGATAGACTTTTTCATTGCCTTCATTATAGAAGGTATAGACACGTGCGTGCTCCAGGTAACTATCAACTATGCTAATCGCATGAATATTTTCACTCACACCGGGTATGCCGGGAAGCAATGAGCTGATACCCCGGATGATGAGTCTGATCTCCACACCGGCTTCTGACGCCTCATAGAGCAGGTCGATCATTTGTTTATCCTGAAGGCTATTAAGCTTGAGAAATATCTTAGCAACACCTCCATTTTTTGCGATCTCTATTTCATTTTTAACCAGATCGACTAATGAAGAACGGAGGTTAAACTTTCCTATCAGCAGTGTCTTGAACGGTTTGCGGGGTTTTTGGCCATTTTCTATATAATTAAATACGCGCATTATCTCTGATGTATAGCGTTCATCAGCAGTGAATAAACCGAAATCTGTATAAATCTTGGCCGTTTGTTCATGAAAATTACCTGTACTCAGGTAGGCATAAAACCGCGCCTTGTCATCTTCCAGCCTACGGATCAGCGCCAGTTTGCTGTGCACCTTGATACCCGGAATGCTATAATGAACCTCTATACCATGACGTTTCAGTTTCTCGCCCCACTCCAGATTCGCTTCCTCATCAAAACGTGCTTTGATCTCAATAAAAACAGAAACTTGTTTGCCATTCTGCGCAGCTTCCAGTAGGTGGTCCATGATCCTGGATTCACTCGCTACCCTGTACTGGATCAGTTTAATGTGTGTGACATCCGGATCTCGTGCTGCGCGCTCAAAGAAGTTGACTACAGGTTCGTATCCATTGAATGGGAAATATAGTAAGTGATCCTGCTTACGCAACTCTTCATAGAAAATATCATCGATCAGTAATCGTTTGTATTCAATTGGTGGCAAAGTATTCCCTCTCACACTCTTGATGCCAAAATCAGGGAAATAGAAAAAATCACTTTTATTGTGATATCTGCCTTCGGGAAAGAGATCTACTTTCTGGAGCTCGAAGACGACTTTCAGATAATTGAGCAGATAAGCAGGCATCGAATTGTCATACACTAATCTTGAGGCCGGCCCTATATTGCGCTTTATCAAGCTCTGTCGTATTTTCTCTGTGAGATCACCCGAATACTCATCATCGATGTAAAGCTCTGCATCGCGGGTCAACTTGATGCTGTAAGTATCCAATATTTCGTAGCCGGGAAATAACCACGGGATACTATGTCTGACGATATCATCGATGAAGATTACGTCATGCACCCCCGGAGACGAAGGAAGTTCGATAAAACGAGGAAGATGATCTGACGGGATTTTTACAATGCCAAATTGAGGCTCTTTGGTTTCCGGATCGCGCATATCCAATGCCAAATATAATGCTGAATTATTCAGAAAGGGTTTTACTTTATTTCCCACCAACATCACCGGCTGTACGAACGGGAGCATGTGATCCCGGAAATAAGTTTCGATAAATTCAATATGCGCAGGCTTCAATTCCAGTCTGCGCAATATGTTAATGCCGAATTTCTTCATTGCAGGAATGATATGATTGATGAAGATATCATTCAGCTCTATCTGTTGCTTATTGACCTGCTTCATGATCTCCCGCATGATGAGCTTCGAGTCATAATCAATAACTTTCTTCTCTTTCTTGCCCAGTCGGATCATATTGCGGTGATGCGCTACACGTACCCTGAAAAACTCATCCCGGTTTGATGAAAAAATAGCAATAAATTTTAGACGATCCAATATTGCATTGCGCGTATCGCGTGCTTCCTGTAAGACTCTGTAATTAAAGTCCAGCCAGCTCAAATCTCTTTCGAGATAAGGTCTTTCGTCTGTTTTTTTGTGTATCATAGCTCGATTCCGGAGTATGCAAAAATACTAATTATATCGTATTATATAACTATGCACTTTGGAGTGTGTGCACCGACTTTAACTAAATTGCTATTTTTCTATTTAATTGTTGGTTAAATCGGAATTAGATTATTAAAATCCAAACTTTGGATAAATTATTATTCATGATTAAAGTTAATATGGAATTTTAAAAAAGTGCTGGTTGTTATAAATTAGGCACTAGATTATATTTTTGATAAAATATAAACAAAATGATAATTTTGAAACTATGAAAGTAATAACAATAAATATTCCGGATAATCTGGATATAGAATCTGAAGATTTAACAATGATAGTTGCCAGTCGATTGTATGAACAAGGTAGATTGTCACTCGGTCAGGCTGCTAAATTAGCCGGTTTGAGTAAGAGGACTTTTGCTGAGCTATTGAACAGATATGAGGTTTCTATTTTCAATTACCCTGAGATAGATTTGTTGAGCGATGTGTCCAATGCCTAGAACAATCATTTCTGATACGAGTTGTTTGATTGTACTTTCTAAAATTAACGAACTAGAACTTTTATATAAAGTTTATGGACAAATAATAACTACTCCTGAGATTGCTCAAGAGTTTGGCTTACATTACCTTCCTGGATTACTATTTCAGAAGTAAAAGATAAGAATAAGCAACTATTACTTGAACTTCATATTGACTCAGGCGAATCAAGTGCAATTGCTTTAGCAATGGAAACGAACGGAAGTATATTAATTCTGGATGATAATAAAGCCAGAAAAATTGCCAGACAACTGAATTTACAATTTACAGGTACTATCGGTATCGTTATAAAAGCCAAGTTAGTAGGATTAATCCCATCTATAAAACCAATTTTGAAAAAAATTAAAGATACAGATTTTCGAATTGCTGATGAATTAGAATCAACCGCTTTAAGCGCAGCCGGTGAGAATTAATGAATATAAAATAAAAAATAGAGCTATTAATTATAACTCTCCATTGATAACATACTTTTTACTCCGGAAACAAACTTTCAGGTACATGCGGAACTTTAATCTTCTGCCCGGTCAGTAATTGCCATTCAGAGGCTATCTGATTTGTGTAGTGATGTGGCGTCAGGTTTCCCGGTGTATGAATGAAAAAATAGACAGTTTGTACACCTTTACTGCCCCATTCATTTATACGGCGAAGCCAGGAACTAATTCGTTCTCGATTAGAATCAATCTCTGAAGTGCCGACAAACCGAATCACCACATAGGGAGCGGTGATATAGCTGTGTGAGACATCACGCCGCCCTGAGACATCAGTGATAAGCCAGGAGATATTCTTTGCAGCCATTCGGGTTGCTACTTCCTGAGCCAGTTCTTTCTCAAAATAATCCGGATGCCTGAGTTCGATTGCCAGTGGAATCCCGGTTCCCCATTGTTCAATAAATTTAAACAGTGCATTTTTATTTTGGCCACTGGAGAATTGCGGCATTTGCATGAATATTAATCCCAGTTTTTCCTCAAACAGGGTCATCCGATGCAGAAAATCCGGTAGGATTGAGTTGCCCAGTCCGATAGCGCGCGATTGGCTGATGCCCTGATACATCTTGGGACAGAAAACAAAATCCGGGGTTGTCATCTCTTTCCATTTCTGCATTCGTTCTGCTGGCGGTATCTGGTAATAAGTGGTATTGAACTCGATCGTAGCGAATTGCCGGCTATATTCCGTACCCATACGCTCCGAAGGTGTTTTAAGTGGATAGATATTTCCTTTCCACTCCGGCATAGACCATCCGGTGGCGCCAATCAAAAGCTCAGGCGCATTTTTCTCATTTCCGGTGAAATAAAAAGTATCAGATGCGGGAAGTGAAAAATCGACTCCACTGATATCTGTTAATTTTCCAAAATCCATAGAAGTTAAAGATACTAAAGGGAGTTTAATATCTGCCAGAATAGCGACGTAAAAACCATTCCCCGGCTAATAAAGCAATCAGGAGTGCAAATATCCATTTGAGATTAATCAGTGGATCTGACCTGAATTGTTTATTTATGATGGGTTTGATTTGTTCATTGGCCCGGATCATTTCAGGTAATTTTTGAATGTCAGTAAGTGGAACCAATTTTCCATTACTCTGACGGGCTAACTGGTCCATCAAACCATAATCGGCCACCAGATCAAATAATTCCTGCTGGAGTGGACTCACAGAAAAGCTTCCACTTTCATTTAATGTTTCTCCACGATAGTTTACAGTGCCGGTGTAGGTGTATTCACCCGGAGGAAATGTACCGATATTGACGCTGTAATACGAATCATTTCTGCCCGGGATAAATTTGTATTTTTTTCCTTTCTGATCAGTTACTGTAAGCTCCACTTCAGGTGCATTGACGGGTTCGTAATTGTCATTATAGAGCTCGGCAGTGAATGTAATCTGCTGATTCTGGGTGTAATGCGGTTCATCTGTCTTGACACGAAACTTTCGTTTATCATCACGGGCTACCAGATATCGCACGGTGCTCTTTACCAATTCATCGAAATGTGTGATCTTAATTCCCTCCTTTGCTTCATTCATGCGCCAGTGCCATAATCCCTCACCGGCAATTATTCCGGTTTTTATATTATTATCGACACCGATCATCCAGAGTGGATAAGGCGTATTGACCCTGCCGATCTGCTGTGTCATGAGGAGCTGCATGCCGGGGGAAGCACTGAATTGACCAAAGGGAACTTGTAGTGGTGGATATTTTTCCCAACTTGCCTTCCATTCGGGAGGGATATTGAAAGCATTGAAACGGGGATTGTATTCCGGATAGACGTCATTGCTGCTGAGTTGGACACCATTCAGGCTCAACCCATCCTGTATTGAGTTAAATCGTTGGATATTGGACTGAGATCCCAGGATATAAAGCCGTGGGATTTTTTTGTTCTGGATACCGGACCAGATTTGTTCAAATGCAGATGCAAAATTATTGATGGTAGGCACCTGATACAATATTACCAGATCAGTCTTAGGGTGGAGCTTTATAGGATCTGCCAGGAAATGGACTTTAAGGTCATTGTTCTTATCCTGCATCAGTGCTTCTTTTATCGCGGCTACATCAGGGTGTGGACTGGCTGCTATAAGGTCTATATTGAGTTTGCTATTGATAACTTCGATATAAAAGGACTTCTGATTATTATCATACGTTGCCTCACCGGGCAGGTGGGTGACACTGACCTGATAGTGCTGTGTTCCAACCGAATTCAGTTCCATTTCCATAGAAATACTTTGGAAGAAATCTTTGGTGTTAATGTTGAAATTCTTGTGCTGGATGGGGATTTCTTTACCTTTTACAATTTGTGAAAGCACCAATTCTCCGCTGGAGCCCTGTAGATTGAAGCTTTGTAAATCTACCTGAATCGTACTTTTATCGCCTAGGAATCCAATGTCATTATGTCCGATATTGGGCACTGTCAGATCCTTCGCTGGTGTCGTATCACCTACAGGGATAGAATATACAGGTAATTTACTACGACTCGCCTCAAACAATGGGCTCGGACCACCATTAAATATGCCATCACTCAGTAAGATCATTGCACCGGTCTGCCCTGCATTTGCATTGTCATTGACTGTTTTGAAAAAATCATTGAGATTACTTGACTGTGCATTAAATTCTTTTTGCAAACCCGGATTCGCTACTTCGCCAATGGAATAGGTTTCTACTGAATATTCTTTACTCAGCTGATCCTTCAGGTTTTCCAATTGCTCCAATACTTTCACGGGATCTTTGAGTGCATGTCCCACAGACTGTGACTGATCCACACCGATATAAATCAGTGGCTTCTGTGTATCGTAGCTGAGATGGCGGATGACCGGCGATAATAATAGCAGACAAATGATAGAAAGGCTCAATGCCCGCAGTGCAAACATAATCCACTTTCTGGGTGTCGTCCACGCATTGTTAGTTCCGGTTTTCCTGTATAAAAGATAAGCAGCCAAAACACCGATTGCCAGGCATATCAAGATATACCACCAGGGAAAGGGAATAGCAAAAAATGTTTGGTTCATACTATTGCTTGAATGAAAACGACTTTCAAATAAAAGCTCAAAGGTAGCTTATGAAACGAAAAATAAAAATGGAAAGTTGTATCAGTAATCGGTGACTTATCTTTGTGCGATGAAAATTGTGATCATAGGTGGTGGTGCGGCTGGCTTTATGTCGGCGATTACCGCAGCCAGAGTGAATCCATCAGCACAGATTACAATATTGGAAAAGTCCGCTCATTTGTTGTCTAAAGTGCGGATATCCGGTGGTGGCAGGTGCAACATCACACATAGAGATTTGCCCCACCGTGAGTTTGCTACGCATTATCCCAGAGGCGAAAAGCAGATACCCGGTCTGTTACATCATTTTAGTCCGGCGGATACCATTGATTGGTTTCGGCAATTAGGCCTGCAAACAAAAACTGAGACTGATGGAAGAATATTTCCGGTCAGTGATAATTCTGCTTCTGTCATTGAGTGTTTATTAAATGAAGCAAAGAAGAGAAATATCAGAATCGAAACAAATGCTGGCGTAGATTCAATTTCGGTCACCGAAAGACAAACATTTCATCTCAAAAACAGGCAAGGAAATGTTGATGCTGATCGACTGATTATTGCCTGTGGCGGATTTCCAAAGAGGCATCAATATCTGTGGCTGAATGAGCTCGGGCATCAGATCATCGATCCGGTACCATCACTTTTCACATTCAATTTGCCGAAACATAAATTGAATGCGTTGCCTGGTATCGCTGTATCTCAGGCAACAGTACGTATTCCCGGGGCTAAACTTAAAGTTACAGGACCTGTACTGATAACCCATTGGGGACTAAGTGGACCGGCTATCCTTAAGTCTTCTGCTATGGCTGCAATTTACTTTCATGCGCAGGAATACAGAGTAAATTTTTCTGTTAATTGGATGGGTGAAATAAATGGCGAAGATATTTATACTTTTTTGAAAGAGATCAAAGATCATCAGCCAACAAAGGCCTGCAATAAATCACCTTTTGAAAGCATTGCGAGCCGCCTGTGGCAGTATTTTTTGGCTGAAAGTGGAATAGATGATTCTGCCAATTGGCAGCATGTGAGTTTTAAGCAAATTCGTCATTTGTCTGAACTATTGACAAATAATGAATTTCGGACTGATGGAGTTACAAGATTCAAGGAAGAATTTGTTACTGCAGGGGGTATTGATTTAAAAGAAATTGATCTGCGGACAATGGCCTCACGTGTTCACCCCGGACTCTTTTTCGCCGGTGAAATAATCAATATAGATGGTGTGACCGGAGGTTTTAATTTTCAGAATGCTTGGACCACTGGGTATATCGCCGGAACAAATGCAGCCTACTGATAAAAGTCTCTTCAAAGAAAACCAATTAAGATAAAAAAGCCGGACAAAGATGCCCGGCTCTAAAAATTATTTTTAACATTTATAATCCAAATATGAACTATACTTTTTAGTTTCTTGATCCTCCGAAAATCCGGAGTAAGAAGATAAACAAATTGATGAAATCAAGATACAAAGCCAAAGCACCCATGATTGCTCCTTTTTTACGATCATCTTCTGAGTCCATCAGTGCATAAGCTTTTATTTTCTGGGTATCATAAGCTATCAGGCCTACGAAAATAGCTACGCCGACATACGAGATAATCCAGTAGAGCGTGCTGCTTTTCATAAAAATATTTGCCAGACTGGCTACAATTACACCGATAAGCAACATGAACAGGATACTACCAAATTTACTTAAATCCTGATGCGTAAAATAGCCTACTGCACTCATTATACCGAAGGTCACTGCAGTAATTCCAAATACTACTGCAATAGTTGCCCCAGAATACATGAGGAATAAAGCAGATAGGGTTATTCCATTCAGCAATGCATACAAGAAGAAGATGAAGCGGGCTGTATCTACCGACATTTTATGGACGCGCAGCGCCAGATATCCTACTATAATCAACTCTCCGATCATCAGACCAAAGAATAAAACGGGTCGGGAGAGGATGTACATCAACATCGACGTATTTGAGACCAGATAGTAACTGACGAGTGCAGTCAGTGTCAGTCCGAGAAACATCCACCCATATACGCCGGCCATGTAGGTCGAAACATAGGTGTTGAACTCTGCATCCTGTGAGCGATAGGTTACCGCTTGTTTGTATCTTTCCAGATCTTGTTGGTTTTCCATGATATTTTCTTTTAAAAATAAAGATAGTATAATTTACTTAATGTTTTTTATTTTGAAAAGTTTGGAGATGCGACTAAATCCTTACTTCCGGGCGAATAAGTATAAAACCCTTCGCCTGATTTTGCACCCAGTTTGCCTGCGGTTACCATATTGACCAATAGCGGACAAGGTGCATATTTTGGATTGCCAAATCCGTCATGCAATACCCGCATTATAGCCAGACATACATCCAGGCCGATAAAGTCAGCTAATTGTAATGGACCCATCGGATGCGCCATGCCCAGTTTCATCACTGTATCAATTTCACTGACACCGGCCACACCTTCGAAGAGGGTGATGATGGCTTCATTGATCATAGGCATCAGAATTCGATTGGCTACGAATCCGGGATAATCATTGACCTCTACCG
Organism: uncultured Saprospiraceae bacterium; assembly: GCA_964525915.1. Classification (GTDB taxonomy): domain Bacteria; phylum Bacteroidota; class Bacteroidia; order Chitinophagales; family Saprospiraceae; genus Parvibacillus. Next base: position 16,305 of record CAZGKN010000004.1, read on the forward strand.
GAACTTTCCCTAATTGAGTAGAAAGTTGCATAATCTGCTGAGTTACTATGTCTGATGTGGCATAGCCGCGAATAACTTCTACGAGCTTCATGACCGGAACCGGATTCATAAAATGCATGCCGATGACCTTATCGGGCCTGCTCGTGGCAGCAGCAATCTCAGTAATAGAAATAGAACTGGTGTTGGTCGCCATGAGTGCTGAGGCATCGAGAATCTGGTCAGCTTCCAGAAAAATTTTCTTTTTCAGTTCTTTATTTTCGGTGGCAGCTTCTACCATCAGATCTACACCTATTAAGCCTTGAGTCATTTGGGTATGCGTGACGATATTATGAAGTGTATTGTCTTTTTCTTTTGCAGAAATCAACTCTTTCTTTATCATTCTGTCCAGATTTGCACCGATGGTCTGTAAAGCTTTATCCAGAGCGGTTTGTGAGACATCTATCAAGTGCACAGGGAAGCCATTTTGAGCAAACACATGTGCAATGCCATTTCCCATCGTTCCCGCACCAATTATTGCAATGTTTTTCATTTTTTCGATTTGTGCAAATGTAGTGATATTTGAAAAGATTGTTGATTTAAGGCATTTGTGATCGATAGCCACTAATTCGAATCCCCAAAATATACATTTGATAATTTCAAGCAAATTTTTTCACCGATACTATTGAAATTGGTTTTGATTAAATAAAAAAGGCAGTATTAAGTTACCGGGAATTTATTACTTTGGTAAACAAAACGACTGTTTGTGAAGATATTCAGAAGTATTACATTGTTAAATCGGTTTCTGAAAGAAACCCGACAGCATAACATGAGTGTAGGATTTGTTCCTACGATGGGTGCATTGCATTCAGGTCATTTGGAGTTGTTGGCACAGGCGAATCAACACAATGATATTAGTGTGGTCAGTATTTTTGTCAACCCTCGTCAGTTCAATGATGCAGCTGATTTTGATAAGTATCCCAGACCTCTGGAGCAGGATATTTTGTTGTTAAGTCAACATGATTGTGATGTGTTGTTCCTGCCGGAGAATGATGAAATCTATGGGATTCATTCTGATATCCATCCGGATCTGAACGGGATGGATAAAGTACTGGAAGGTGAGTTCAGGCCGGGCCATTTTGATGGCATGTTGCAGATTGTTTATCGGTTATTAATTGCGGTATCCCCGGATAATTTATACATGGGGCAGAAGGATTTTCAGCAACAGGCATTAGTTGGCCGCATGATAAAGGTAGAAAAACTACTGGTGAAATTAGTTACCGTACCCATTTTTAGAGAAAGTAATGGACTGGCTATGAGTTCGCGCAATGTGAGACTAAGCGCTGAAATGCGTGAAAAGGCCGGATTGATTTATGCTACGCTGTTACAAGTGGCCGGAAATATAAAGAATTACGAATCCGTTGCAACTGCATTGAATGCGGGTAAAGAGGCACTCGAGTTGCCCCACACCAGGTTGGAGTATCTGGCTTATTGTTCAGTTGTAGATTTAAAGCCACTTGACAGTTATGCAGGCTCTGGTAAAGGAGTCCTGCTGGTCGCTATATGGTGGGGCGATGTGCGTTTAATTGATAATGTGATAGTGTAACAGGCTTAAGTGTCTGATTTCGTGCAGATAATACAAAGAATAGAAAAGTAAATGCAAAAAAAAACACAAAAGCCGGCATAAACCGGCTTTTGCTACTGTATTTTGTATAGAGGTCCTTATCCCTGAGGATTATTCTTCAGATTCTCCTTCAGCATCATCGCTTTCTTCTGCTACAGCGCCACCAGCTTTCAATGCTCTTGGTGTCAGTACTGATACGACAGGTATTGATGGATTAGGTATGATTTCCACACCTTGTACGGCAGTGATATCTTTTATTCGGAGCGATTGACCCAGTTTGAGTGTACCGATATTGACTTTCAGTTCGTCAACCAAATTTTCAGGTAGAGATTTTACCTTAATTTTCCGAACACTCTGAATAAGTCGTCCACCCGACTTTACTCCCGGGCTGGCACCTTCAGTAGTAAGTGGCAATTCCACTTTTACCGGAATACCGTCATATAACATCAGGAAGTCCACGTGACGAATCTCATCATTCACCGGATGGAATTGTACATCTTTCAGAATAGCTCTGTAGGATTTACCTCCCATCTCGATATTGACTATCTTAAATTCCGGCGTAAACAACACCGGTCTTAAATCATGCTTAGTAGTGGTGAAATGAACACTGTCTTTTCTACCATATACTACACAGGGAATCTTTTCTGTATTCCTGTCCGCTTTACTTGCTTTTTTTCCGATTGCTTCCCGGGCTTCACCTTGGATTGTTACCGATTTCATGTTTATCGACTTTTTAATGGAGCGCAAAGGTATAAAAGTTTATTAAATTGTAAAAAGATTCACGGATAAATAATCAATTGTTTTTACGAGATTGTATTTGGCCTTTACATTTTTATAAATTTCCCGGTGAATGAACTTTGTGGCAAGTCAATTTTAATCAGGTAAGTACCGGCAGGTATAGTCTGGATATCAATACCTGTCTTGCCATTAAATGAACCTTCTGAAACTAATAATCCGGTAGAAGTAAAAATTCTGTAGTCAGTAGGTTCATTGATTTCAGGTAAATACAATACATCATGAGCGGGTTGCGGATAAGGTTTTAACTTAATGTCAGATATTTGAGAGTTTGCCAGTGAAGTGACAAATACGACGCCATTGATAGTGCACCCGTTGATATCTATCAGATAAAATTCATACGGACCGTTTTGTTCGACGATTTTATACTCACCGAAAGTGGTGTCCGCTGTCCATACTATGGTATATGGTGGTGTGCCACCGGTAACTACCAGATGGAGCAAACTATCTGTTCGCACAGCAGTATATTCAATCGAGTCTGGTTTGTATAAGTCAATTTGCCAACTGTCACGACACAGTGCTTCATCTTCTAAACGATAGGTATAATGTCCGCCCAGATTGAATTTCCGGTCATCCAGTGTCGGTGAATTCTGATCAGTCCACTGACCGCTTAGTGGGAGAAAACTTGAATCAATATTTACTTTAAACATAGCGGTATCGCCAAAGCATTTGAAATAAGTTACCTCAGGATCTGCGAAATGTAGATCATCCATCTGTGGGCAATAATAGGTAGTGATAGCGTCATTAGTAAATGCTGGCAATCCGCTGTCAAATACAATTTCTGCACTTGCCTTTACCTGATCCCTGGGCTGGAGACTTTGACCAAGCCCGATCGTGTATGAGACATAGCCGGCACTATTCACTGAATCCTGCGATGCCGGAGGCAAATTAATCCCTGCAAATTTCCAGACGAATAAATATTTATCTGCATTGTAACGATAAATTTTCAAATCAGGTGGTGTGGATGTACCGGTGATTTGAAACTGATCAATATCCAGAAAATCAGGAATGGTATTGAAAATATATACATTCTCAACTGGCTGACTTCCATTATTTTGAAAATGAATAGTATAATTGAGTTTTCCGGGATTGTCGATATAATTTGCCGAAATTCTTTCCGGATATACTTCCAGTGAATTTGTACTCACTTGGGCACCAACAGTATATTTTATTTTATCTGAAGCATCAACAGTGGGATCGACTATAAACTGTACAGCTTCTTCCAATGCAGTACCACTGGCTTGAACCAGTGATGCCATAAAGTTAACAGCGACTTCGTTTCCGGCAGAGACTAAAAAATTACGAAATATTAATTTATAATCCTTTCCATCTCTGACAGTTTCATCCGGACTAATGTTAAAGTCCTGAAAGTTATTTAATCCCCAGTTTTTAAGTGTCCAGGTAAATGTTCCGCTGAGGTCTTCCTGCCCTGTATTTTTTATTATCGTTTCATGTAATTTCTTTGTATTCCGTGAGACACTACCGAGATTTAGCACATCAATTTCTGCCCCATATTCATTTCCTTTATCCCATACCGGAATATCACCTACGATTATAGTATCCAGTGGTGTGGCCGGTAAGGTGATGTGCCAGGGCGCTTCAGCCAGATGGTAAAAGACAGATGAAGGCAATGCCAGGCCTATTTCTGCTGTAGTACCCGGAGTACCTCTATAATTGAAAGATCCATCCGGAGCGCTTTGGAAGAGGTTACCATCGGGTAATGAATGCATTTTGATATCCGGCAAATAAGATTCGTTATTGTCTTTGATTAAATTTCGGTTAGAATCATAATACAATCGGCCTATGGCATTACTATACACTTGCTGTACAGGGCAAAGCGGCATCGTTATCCAAAGTGAATCAGAGTTAATGCCGGTTCTGATCGCCATTTCGTTGCCATCCGGATATAATGTATAATAAGGATTTGCAGTCAAAGCTAAAATAAGTGACTGATTATAATCTGCACTGAATTGTAATGAATCGCCGGAGATTATCAGATTAAGCGGCTCTATTTGTATCTCGACATTGGTGACTTTGACTTCACCAGAGTCCTGTATGCCATTACAATTATTATCTGAGAAAGGTAGTAGCGTGACCGTGACAACAGAATCCAGACAATGTCTTGTCGGATTATGGTACACTTCAACATCCCCCTCAAAGTGGCACCTGCGGGGTTTATTCGGGACATAAACCGTTTGCATAAACTGATTTCGAAGGGCAGTCAATCCCAAAGGCAGGCAAGGGATATCCCTTTCATCTTCGTATTCAATTATTTCGCCAAATTCAAGTTCCTTTAAGGTACTCGGTAATCTATGCATATTATCGACAAATACACCGCCCAGATGGAGAAAGCGTAAACCTTCATTGAAATCAACACCGTATAGAAAGGTCACACCTGAATTGCAATTAAAGTAGAAATACTTGAGTTGCGGTGGGAATTCATTTAGATAAGCCCCATTCACATCCAGTACAAGCGTATCTAAAGCCTCAAAATAACGCATACCCTCCATACTATTGATAATACCTGCATTGGGATCAATTAGCACTATTTTTTTTATCGTATGAGCTACAGGAGTTAGACTGTCACCCGAAATACACTCCGGATAAAACTCGGTAATCAAATTGACTAAAGCAGGATCGTTTATCTTCTGTGCTGTGAGCGACTGAGTGAGAAAGAGTAGGACTATTGTAAGTACATAAATTCTCATGATACATATTTTAAAATTAAATATACATAAAGTTTTGATATTTGCAAAATTTATCTTTTACAGCGACTCAGGGTTTGCATCTGAATTCTTGTAAAATTCCAAACCTGAATACTGTTTTAATGCAGTCGCAGTAATAATTTGATCCATTTATTTGTAGATTGCAAAAATAAGGATATTTTTATCCTTAAATATCAACACGAACTACTCTAAGAATAGGCACCGTATCAGAACCGTGTTTGATAATTATTCAAAAAAATTTATGAGGTAAATCTATCGGAACCTGAATCGGGTTTCGGGAAATATTAATTATTAACCATTTAATCAATCAAACTATGGGAGAAAACATTCCTGGTAGCAATTCCAAAATGAGTATTGGATACTTTATGAACACTAAAAACTGGTGGGCGCCACTGACATTTATTCTGATCATAAGCCTTGCCGGCGTAGGGATGATAGGCTATCAGACCTATGTGGATGCACCTCCGATCGCAGGGTTCAGTGATGAGCAGGGGCATGAGATATTCAGCAAGAAGACAATCGAAGCCGGACAGGAGGTCTTTCATAAGTATGCCTTGATGCAGTATGGAAGTTTTTTTGGCGATGGGGCTCAGCGCGGTGCTGACTTTACAGCAGAAGCATTGCATCTGCAGTCTGTTTACATGAAGGAATATTATCAACAGCAGTTTGAGCTTCAGAACCACAAACAATCGGTAGCAGGGGACGATATTGTATTTGAAGACCGGGTAAAGAAAGAGCTGAAAGTAAACCGATATGATGCAGTTCGTGATGTAGTGATGGTCAATCAGGCACAAGTTTATGCCTGGAAGAAGATGAAGGATTACTATGAAAATGTGTTTATTCACTCAGCTGGCGGAAAGGGTCATCCACCTAAGAATTATCTGACTAATGTAACTGAAATCAATAACCTGACTGCATTTTTCTATTGGGGAGCCTGGGTCTGTGCTGTTGAGCGTCCGGGATCTGCATATAGTTATACGCACAACTGGCCCTATGATCCGCAGGCAGGGAATAATCCTACCTCTCCGGTTATTTTATGGAGTGTATTAGGTTTACTGGCCTTCGTATTGATATGTGGTGTGGTATTGTATTATATCGGGCAGTATAATCAGGCCTCTAATAAGTTATTAAAACCGGCAAAACGTGACTTGTATGACGTAGCCAGGGTAGAAAGATTTAAGCCGACGCTAAGTCAGCGTGCCACGTATAAATTCTTTTTCGTAGCGATGATCTTATTTTTTATTCAGGTCTCCAGTGGTCTGATTACAATTAATGATTTTGTCAACTGGCTTGGATTTTTTGGAATTAATATAGTCGGGACGTTACCTGTCACGATTTCAAGGAGTTGGCACCTGATGTTGGCCTTATATTGGATTTCAACTTGCTGGATAGCATCGTCGATATTCATATTGCCGATATTGTCGAAGAAAGAGATCCCGGGTCAGCGAACTTTGATAAATACATTGTTTATTCTTCTTTTCGTCTTAGTAGGTGGCTCACTTACAGGCATGGTGTTAGGTCCATTAGGTCTGATGGGCAAATGGTGGTATTGGTTTGGTCATCAGGGCTGGGAATTTGTCGATTTCGGTAAGTTTTACCAGGTATTACTGATGATCGTGTTTATCTTATGGGGAGTTATTGTATTCAGAGGTATCAGACCCGCATTCAAGAAAGGGCAACCCTGGAATCTACCCAATTGGATCATGTATTCCATTATTGGCATTCCATTGCTGTTTCTATCAGGTTTTGTCGCACGTCCTGAGACTAATTTTGTGATTGCTGATTTCTGGCGCTGGATGGTCATTCACATGTGGGTGGAAGCATTCTTCGAAGTATTTATCACTATTATAGTCAGTTATCTGATGGTATTGATGGGATTAGTCAGTCGGCAGGCTGCCATTCGGGTTGTTTATTTTGCGACGATATTATTTTTAGGTACGGGTTTACTGGGCATCTCGCATAATTTTTACTGGAATGCCAAACCGGTAGCTACGATGGCGCTGGGTAGTGTATTTTCAACTTTGCAATTTGTACCGTTAATCCTACTGACAGTAGAAGCCTGGCGCTTCAAAAATATGCCACGGATTGCTGTCGGTGACGTAGAACATAGGAATCTAGGCAATTTCGGCTTTCCGGAAGTCTTTAAATACCTGATTGCTGTAAATTTCTGGAACTTTTTCGGAGCCGGTGTTCTTGGGATTATTATCAATCTGCCGATCATGAATTATTTCGAACATGGTACCTATCTGACTATCAATCATGCACACGCTGCCATGATGGGTGTCTATGGCAATATCTCACTGGCCGCACTGCTCTTTGCTTCACAACTGTGTATCAAGCCGGGTTGCTGGAATCACAAACTGATCAATTTCTCCTTCTGGTCGATCAATATCGGCCTCATGCTGATGGTGGTTCTGGATCTGTTTCCTGCCGGATCAATTCAGTTTAAAGCAGTTGTAGAACGAGGTTTGTGGTTTGCCAGATCAACTGAGTTTATTGACTATGGTGTATTCAATTCTCTGACCTGGCTGAGAGGCATCGGGGCCACTGTGTTTTTCGCTGGTGGTATTCTGCCACTGACTTGGTTTATTGTACGTAATATTGGCCGTCTGAGAGCTCCGACAGCGAATATTGAGGAAATGGATAAGGTCACTGTGAAACATAAATTTGAAGAAGAACTGGTACCGGCAGAATAATTCGGAATTTAATTTATAAACATTTTACTACCTTTTCGTACAACTATTTTGTAACTATTTATTAAAAATTAAATCATAAAGGAGCTATTTTTTTAGATTTTTAAGCGCGTCAAATATCTCCGGAAACTGAAGGTGGAAACCCGCATCGATCAGTTTTTTATTATTCATGCGTTGACTATAACGGAGCATGACCGCGCGCTCTCCCAACAAAATATTTAAAATAAAATTTGGAATGCGACGACTAAATCCCTTTTTTTCGTTGGCTTTCAGAAAAGCCCGGGCAAATTCCCGGGAAGTTACCGGTTCTCCGGTTATATTATAAGTGCCGGACAACTGATGTTCTATCAGATATTGGAATGCCACAGCTAAATCCTGAATATGGATCCAGGGTACATAAGACTTGCCTTTGCCGAACACCGGTTCCATACGGATGGGCAACATTGCCCTGTAAGGGTCCAGAGCACCACCATCCGCTGATAAGACAATGCCACAACGCAGGATAGTTTTAAGAAGGCCCACTTGCATGCCGTGTACTTCCTGTTCCCATTGCTGACATAGATCGGTTATAAATTCTGTATTTGTCAAAGCATCATTTTCAGTACACCATTCCGCAGCGTGGTTTCCATATATCGCACTTCCTGAAATAGATAGAAATTGCATCGTGATGAGCTTTTTGTCGTTGATTAATTTATTCAGAAAACGGATAGGGAGAGTTCGGCTCTCCAACAGTTGTTTCTTATAATCAATAGTCCAGCGTCGCTCGAATATATTTATACCACACAGATTTATTATAGCCTTCACATGCAGTGAATCATCGAGGTGAATGACTTCCTGTGCCGGGTCCCAGTAGATGAAATCCGCTCTTTGACTGAGTTTTTGATTCCTGGATAGAATTATTGGCTCGAAACCGGCATCATAGAAATAACTGTAAAGTGCCCGTCCGATCATGCCTGAGCCACCTGCGATCAGTATCTTATCTTTCATTTAAGTGTACAAATTTGAATTCCGGCAAATTTAAAGTATTATTGTATTTTAAATGAGGAGATCAATTTATGAGTAAGTTATCAGCAGATCTGAATATAGACAATCTGAAGAATAAAGTTAAGAATTATGAGATAGTTATAGAGAATACTACCCGATATCGTGAAATTTGGCAAGAATCACTCAAGCAGCAGGTTCGGGAGGATCTGGAAGCGATTTGCACAGAAGCTGGTATCAAATATGAATTAATCGAGAATAGTCAGTATATAAATCTGGATTCACTGATCCTTTCTCTGGGAAATACAAAAAGCGGGATTTATCAGGAAGTAGAACCTGAGATCAAGTCACATCTGATCAGACACAATGGCAGCCTGCTTTATCAGCAAATCTTCAATGGCAAGATCCTGGTACAGGTACATTATCCTATGATTGATAAGTATCTCGAACCGCGCCCGCCGAAGACGATTGCTATTTACAGACCTGAAGAGATCAAAACTCCTTTCATCTTGCGACACATCGAGACGCTGATTTCTGAGATTACCGCCTGGGAGGACTATGATGACGATGAGAATGTACAACATTCGAAAATCGGTTTTACACTGCCCCATGAATTACCGGCATCAGAGGATAATAATTAATCCACAGTACACAATAGTTACATACTGCGAAATGATAGACCTACACTACCGGGTTAGGTTTTGTACCCTGTGATTTGGCTTCAGCAACAAGAAAATGTTGTTATTAAAAAAAAAAGAGGCAGCCTGAAGTCAGACTGCACTCCTAAATAAATAGAAAGGGTCAAATTTTGTGAAAATATTTCTTCAACAAAAATTGAAAGGCATTTCTATTTTTCCGGATGTAGTAATATCGTATTCGGTGAATGAGACCTTAATAGAGCATATTAGATTGAATGATATTGTCTGATGGTGACTGTACATTACACTAATTTTTCTTTGATAGCCAGCGATACTGCTTCCGTCGCGCTGTTTACATAGAGTTTATTGTATATTTTGTGGATATGGTTATTGACGGTATTGTATGAGATATTGCATTCAGTAGCAATCATCTTATAGCTATAACCATCCACCAGGAATTTTAAGATCTCTTTTTCTCTTGCTGTGAGATTATAATCATTGGTGATCGATTTATTACTAAAGTAATTCAGAACTTTTACTGCTATTTCACCCGACATGGGTGCACCCCCGGCCAATGCTTCATGGATGCTAGCCAGAAACTTTTCCGGTGATGTCTTTTTTAAAATATATCCATTAGCACCTGCTCTCAGGCTTTCGAAGATCTTGTCATTCTCTTCGAAAATTGTCTGGATTAATACCGGCAGATCCGGATATTTTTTTCTGATTTCGATCGTACCATGTATCCCGTCTCCGCCCGGCATATCTATATCCATCAATACTAAATCGGGTTGTGTAGTTGCAATATTCTCCAATACATTGGCTGTGTTTTTAAAACAACCCACACATTCCAGATCCGGAGACATATCCAGCAGGAGTTTTACACTGTCCAGGCGCTGTGTGCTATCATCGAATACTATTATTCTTTTCATAAGAAATCAAAATTGAGCCTATTTTTTTAGTCTTACAATAGTAAATAATTACTATTTATTGTATAACTGCATGTAAATCAAATATTTGTATCGTTGTTTGTGATATTTTGCAAAATATTGAATACTTTTTAATAAATGTACTATTTCCCTTCATAATTAAAATGGTTTGTACGCTGATATTGACAGATGATATTCATCAATGCGTCTTCCCATATACGCCATCAGACCTGGATTATTCAATATCAGGAGAATCTGATTTTTTCTTGAGTGCACGGTCCCGCAAGATTTTATTGAGCCAGTTGGGCACTATGATGACACCGGCGATGAGATAGGAATAGTAGGTGACTAAGCGCCAGATAGTAGCCACTATCAATGAAATACCTTTGGGTACATAATCAGACAGGAAGCCACCGAAGACGAGTTCGATGATGCCGGCTCCACCAGGGGATGGACTAAACATGATTGTCATAAACATTGTCTCGACCCGTGCATAAAGTTCACAGACGATCCAGGGGCCTTTCTCCAGCCCTCCTATTATCCCTAAAATCAAGACGACCAATACCATAAACCGGGCTACCCATGCGACCATGGTGGTCAATATTACTTTTAAGTGATAACTTACCGGTTTGCCCTTGATATTTTTGGAAGCCAGGATGATTTCATCGCCAAACTCTATCGCTTTCCTACGCCAACGCCGTAGAAAGCCCACTGAGGTAAGCGCTACAAGCAGACGTTTGATCTGTCGGGGATTGAAAAATAAGCCATATAAAAAAAGTGTACTGTATATAATCTTAAATATAAAGGCTGTAAAAAGTGCAGAAACTACCACCTGACTCAGGTCAAATGATTTTAGTTCCGGGTAGATCATTTCGGGTCCGAAGATCAGGTAGAGGAGAGGCAAAGTAATAACGAAAAAATAAGAATCCAGGATCACGGTATAAATCACGATTACTGAGGTCTTGGCTGCTGACAATTTCTCCTGAGAGAGTGCAAAGAGTGCAACAGCAGAGCCGCCAACAGCCGTAGGGGCAATTGCACTGCTAAATTCCCAGATAAACATGAGTTGGATACACTTCAGAAAACTGAATTTTCCTTCTGCGAGTACCCAGAGCCGGTACGAATAGGCCAGATGATGGGCTACCAGTATGAGACAAGAGAGTAAGATGACCAGGACGGTCACATAGGACCACTCCATCTTCCGAAACTCATGAATATCAAATTGCTTCCAAAACAAATAAGCAATGACTCCGATGCCCAGCAGAACCGGCCAGATCGCTCTGGAGATACGAATCTTGTTCATCGTATGCTGATCTGGCTGAATAATCTCAGGAGTAGAGTCGTCCAATGGCTTTTATTTGTATTGCAAGATAACCTTTTCCACTTATAGCCCATCTCTTGTCCCGAAATATTTACTATTCATTGTGAACAGGCAGAGAACAAGGTAAACTATTATCATTGCACCAATCACTGGTGCTGTATGGTGGATTAATTTTTATCCGTGCGGCAAGCTGATTATTTTTGTAGCATGCGCCGGATATTCTTCTATGACCTGACAATTATTGCTTTACTGGCATCAGTGGCTTTGTGTGGGCAGATATTTTATAAGAAATATTTCCTGCCGCACCGACTAATGGAGAATAGTGGTGTTTGGCGACAGTCGAATGGTAATCTGCTCTGGATTAACGATAGTGGAAATAGTCCTACGGTTTTTATAACCGATTCGAGCGGAGCATTGATACGTGAAGTAAACCTGCCCTGCAGGAATGTGGATTGGGAAGAGATGACCGGTGACGATAAGGGGAATATCTATATCGGTGACTTTGGCAACAATGCCAATACCCGGCGGGATCAGTGTATCTATGTGTTGGATTCGACACTGCAACTCAGGGATAGCATCCATTTCAGTTATGAAAATCAGGTAGAATTTCCACCTGAGCGATCAATGCAAAATTTTGATATGGAGGCAATGGTGTGGCATGCCGGCAAGTTGCATTTATTTTCAAAGGATCGGATGGGCAATCACGGTCTTTCCAGACATTATGTATTGTCAGTTAGGGGAAGGATGCAGACTGCCCGGCAGATACAGGAATTAAGTTTGAATCCCTATGTCGTATCGGGTGCCGCCACAAGAAATGACGATGGAAGTTTGTTTTTGCTAGCCTATCGGTATTCGTATTTTTTAGGTTTTATGCCGGATACTGATGCCCGGATTTATCAATTAAAATTTTCCATGACATCAGATTCAGTGTATTTTCAGAAAGATCCGTTCCTGATGTTTCCTACCTGGCTGGCTTCTGCACAGTATGAAGCGATTATTACATTGCCCGGACACAGGCTATTGATTTCGGCAGAAGGCCGGAAAGGCTGGCAGCCGTTTTTTAGGATAATTCAAATTAGTAAATAGAGCGTTTATTAACATAGTTGAGAATTTCTTCTCGTAGTTTTCTGAAATGAGGAATACCAAAAGCCGAAACTTTAATTATTCTTGAGCGAAATTAATCGAAAGAGCGTCAGAGTAATCTTTGAAATAGCATAAGTAAATCTTTGATTTTTATCAGTAATCTACAATTAACTTTTTATTAACATAAAATTATTGAATAATCGAATATTTTACATTAGTTTTGTTTATTACTCAATATTAAAATAATAAAAATGAAAGCAACAAGCAACAACATTTTTTAAACTTCTTCTTTTAATATTTTTAGTCACTTTTGCCTTCTTAAGTTGTTCAAAAAACATTGATACAACAACTTCTACTGATTTACAAAGCAAATTACTTATTAGAAGTTCTTCTTATGAGCTTAGAACTGCCATCGTAAATATTTTAAATAATAGTACAGTTAGGAATAGTATTTCTGATTTGTGTATTGATAATACTAGAGAGACAGTAACTATAGATGAATTGATAGAAATGGGGGCTGGTTCTACTGATATCCAGGTTTTAGAAGAAAATGGAATATTATTTTTATATTTCCCATTTATTGAACAAAATTATATGAATCGATCCATTATTAATATTGTTTGTTTGGATGATATAAATACGGATACAAGCCTGGTTGATTTAAATGGAAGTCATGTGGATTTATTATCTATACAGAATAATTTTACTGTAATGTATAAGACAAAGCCCCATTTGTGGGACAATGCACTCGATAATGATGCTAATTTTTCAACCTTAGAAAAGTGTAAAATAATTCTCAGTGTTCAGTCCAATGCTACCTTGGGGCATGGTGGCTGGCTTCCTTGGAGAAGATGCCATTGTACCCGGGGACATATTGATGAGAATGGGAATTGGTATTCATCCGGAACATGTAAATTATATCATCAGGTGCCTGATCAGGAGCGATGTGTACCTGTATGCGATAGAAGCGGGTTTATCGATCAGAATTGTAGTAATGCACCATGCGCAGGCTGTTAACAGGAGTATTAGTTAGTTTCATTTCATTGAGTTTAGTTTACTCACAAAAGTTCATTCTCAAAGATTCAATAGTTATTCAACCTTCTCAGAGTGATTTTATATTTCAGGATGCTGACTTAATAGGTAATCAATTATGGTGCCGCTTTGACAATTGGACTTTATCTGGGAATTTTATTCAGTTAGTTAATCAGAAAGGTAGAGTATATACTTTTTCGACACAGGATAGTTCTATTTTAACAGAATTTGGCAGTATGAGCCCTTGGGAAAGTGGTTTTGTAATTCCGAAATATTTTGGTTCAGGAAGATTAATGTGTTTTGATACTATACATTCTGAATTACAAATTCAGAATGAAAAAACTTATAAAAAAAGAGGTTTATTTGATTTAATTAGGTCTTATCCAAATCGTCCGGGTATCTGGCGGAATGATATATATTTTCATGATTCACTTGTTTTATGTAACTCGATTAGTAGTGATATAGATCCTACGAATAACCAAAGGATGAAAAGAACTTTGAGGCGGACAATTTCTGATACTAAAATATTTATGCTTTATAATATAAATTCTAAGCAGATTGTCAGACTTTTCGGGGGGTTTCCATCATTTTATCTTTCTGATACATTCAATGTAGCTAATATGCAACACTCTTTTGCAATTGACTGGGAATCTGGCAATATCTATACTACTTTTGGTGCGGATAATAATATAATGGTTTATAATGCATCGTCTAAGAAGGTAATAAATTGGTACTGCCCGGGTAAATACCTCAGACAGGAGAAACTTAAATTGCCGGTATATAATCGTTCGCTTTATGCACTACGTGATGTTTATAATCTATTTCTTGATTCATATTCCAATATGTATTTTTTTAAGCCATATATTTTCAGAGTATATGACAATGCAATAGAATCTGATAGTGTAATGCAATTGTTGCCTGAGAATGCATACTACACTTGTGTACCTATGCAGATACGTAAAGCATGGTTTGCTAAGCAGCTGGAAAAAAAGAAATTTCTGCAACAAATAGATGAAAATGGGAAAATAAAAATTGACTTGCCCTTTCCCCATAACATGAATACGTTTGTGGGCTGTACTGAAGGTAAATATTATTTTCGTAAGTTAAAATTGGTTCGGAATGAACATAATGCAAAGATCTATGAATATGAAGTTTCAGAATAAACGAGATAATAGAAGTTATCAGCAATAATGCTTTTTATTTTTGTAATTCACTAATTTTTAAAAGTAGGGGAGAGACAGAATGAGTTCACAGTCCCCCTTTTTATAGGTTTTTAACTGGATGAAAGCATCAGGTAAATCATTCTCGTATCTTTCGATGCGATATTTACGCTTTTGCTTTTTTGTAGTGATTTGTTCCGGTATGAGGTTGATATCAGTGTCATTCAGTAAAGTACGGATAGTGGATAATTCACTTCCGGTGCAATTATCTTTTCTCCAGGTAAAAACCAGGCTATTACAAAAATCATCGATGGTCAACGTTTGAAAATGATATAATGATGGAAATTCTTCATGGATTATTCTACAACCGCAGTTGCAGCTCTTTCTACTTCTCTTGACTGAAAGACTATCAAATCCGAGTTTGTCCAAAATCCTTTTTTTTAGTTCCAGCAATTGTGTCCGGCTGGGAATACTATTATTGGCGTCTGTTTGCATCACCTGAGCTGATGCCACAGTAGGACAAGTTGTAATAATCAATAGTGAAATAATATAAATCGAAATCCTGATAGTAATTTTCAAAGTTCTATATTTACAATCGACAAATGTACTATAAACAAGGCGCATGGAAAATATACTGGAGGTCAGAAATGTAAGTAAATGGTTTAGTGGACATCAGGCGCTGAATAGTGTGAGTTTTGATGTGCCTAAAGGTACAATTTTTGGACTTTTAGGCCCAAACGGCGCCGGGAAGACTACGCTGATTCGGATTATTACCAACATCATGCAGGCGGATCAGGGGCAGGTGTTACTGGATGGTCAGGATACGACCCGGGTACCTCGTGGCACTATTGGCTATATGCCCGAAGAGCGAGGCTTGTATAAGAAGATGAAGGTTTTCGAACAACTGTTTTATTTCTGTAAGTTGCGCCAGATGGATTCACGCACGGCAAATGAGGAGATAGAGTATTGGTTGCGGAAGATGGATTTGCTCAAATGGGCACAAAAGAATATCGAGGATTTGTCAAAAGGGATGCAGCAGAAAGTACAGTTTATAGCGACAGTGATGCACCGGCCACCACTCTTGATCCTGGACGAACCATTTAGCGGGCTCGACCCGGTCAATTCAGAATTGATCATGGAGGTGATCACTGAGCTCAATAAAAAAGGTACATCGATTATTTTCTCTACGCACAGAATGGAGCAGGTAGAAGAAATCTGTCAGTACATAGTCCTGATCAATAAAGGTCGAAATGTGTTGGAAAATCAGGTGTCGCTCATCAAACAGAGTTATAAGGAGGGGCTGTACAATATCGCTTTTGACCACAATCCAGAAGAACAATCTCTGCCTGAGGGAATAAAGTACAGACGTTCGGATGGTGCAAGTCTGATCGTACAAGCTGAACAAAAAGAAGAGTTAAATGCGATGATCAGATCCCAGATAAATTCTGGTAATAACCTGACACACATGGAAGAGATCCTGCCTTCGATTCATGATATTTTCATAAAGACAGTCGCTGGAGAAAAATGAGTACCTTCTTTATGTAATTAATGTTTTATAATATACTGAAAAAGTGGCTCTCTTTGCTGCGGAATATTCAATTATCCCTGATTTGTAAGATTCATTTCTACCTTATGTCACATTTTTTACCAAATTAAGCATTCTTACTCTCCTTTTGGAATTCTACTATCATCATCAGGAGTGTCATGACCTCGATAAATGATTATATTCGATTGTAAATGTTCTTAACCGTTAAGAACGGATAGTTGATATCAACAACCTACAAAATGGAATCATGATAGCAAATTGCAAAACTGGCTTTATTATTTGGTTCTCCAACTTTAGGGGAGTTAGAGGGGTAAAATAATGAAGCCAGTCAGGAAAATTTGTAATAAACAAGTTGGATTTTGCAATCCCACCGGATTACAGCGATTATTTTATCTTTGTATTCCCAAACCGAAGAGTATAATCAAGAGATATGTTTGATAGTCTGAATCAAAAACTGGAAGGTGCCTTTAAATCATTAAAAGGGGAAGGCAAGTTGACCGAGCTGAATGTCGCGAATTCTATAAAAGAAATTCGTAGGGCACTGGTCTCTGCTGACGTCAATTATAAGATAGCCAAGGAGTTTACAGATAAGATCAAAGATGAGGCGATGGGCACTAAGAATGTGCTCGCTGCAGTGAAGCCGGGCGAGTTGATGGTGAAAATCGTGATGGATGAACTCATAGAGTTAATGGGTGGCGCTTCAGAAGGCATTAACCTGAATGGGAATCCGGCAGTTATCCTCATCTCTGGATTACAGGGTAGTGGTAAGACGACATTCTCAGGTAAACTGGCACTTTACCTCAAAACTAAACGCAATAAGAAACCAATGTTTGCTGCCTGTGACGTCTATCGCCCTGCGGCTATTGACCAAATTAGCGTATTGGCAGAGCAGGTCGGTGTCCCGGTTTATAAAGAGACTGAAAATAAAAACCCGGTTGAAATAGCGCTTCATGCGATTGCTTACGCTAAAGAGAATAAACTCGATGTGGTCATCATCGATACAGCCGGCCGTCTGGCAGTCGATGAGCAAATGATGCAGGAGATAGAAAGCATCAAGAAAGCAGTTCAGCCCAGTGAGACGCTCTTTGTAGTGGATTCCATGACGGGACAGGATGCGGTGAACACTGCCAAGACATTTAATGACCGACTCAATTTTGATGGTGTAGTGCTGACGAAGTTGGACGGCGATACCCGGGGTGGTGCTGCACTATCGATAAAATATACTGTCGGTAAACCCATCAAGTTCATCTCGATGGGCGAAAAACTTGAGACACTGGATGTCTTCCATCCGGACAGGATGGCTCAGCGTATTCTTGGTATGGGCGATATCGTTTCTTTTGTAGAGCGGGCACAGGAACAGTTTGACGAAGAGGAGGCCAAGCGGATAGAAAAGAAAATACGGAAGAATAAGTTTGATTTTAATGACTTTCTTACGCAGATGGGCCAGATCAAGAAGATGGGCGACATCAAGAGTCTGATGAATATGATTCCGGGTATGAGTAAAATGATGCAAAATGTGGACATCGATGAGAAGGCTTTCACCAAGGTGGAATCTATCATTCAATCCATGACGCCACAGGAACGCGCTAACCCTGAATTGCTCAACCCCAGCCGTAAGAGACGCATTGCTAAGGGTTGTGGAAAGGAGATTAATGAGATTAATATGTTTCTGAAACAGTTTGATCAGATGCGTAAAATGATGCACAATATGAGCCTGGGTAAAGGTATGGGCAACATGATGAAAATGCCCGGCATGGGGAATTTTGGTAATTGATACTTATCTGTGATCAGATATCCATATAGATAATTTAAGTTTTTGTACTGGAATTTATTTATATTTGTATCAGAAACTATGAATTGCCCCTATGCCCAAATCAAATCGTACGAATATCACCCACGACGCATTTATTAAGGATGTGTTATCAAATCGTGGAGCAGCCATCGCATTTATTCAATCTTTTCTGCCAGAAAAAATTGTCGCACTTTTAGATGTTGAATCAATTTCTTAAAGACCTGTTTCATTTGTCAATGAAGACTTGAGTGAGCGGTTTGCTGATTTAATCTTTGATATCCCGGTAAAGAACACAAATGAGAGTGTAAAGGTAGCTGTACTTATTGAGTTAAAATCTCATAAGGAAAAGATTTTAAGTTTTCAGTTATTGGAATATCTGGCATTAGCTTATCGGAAACAATCAAAACGAAATCAGAAATTACAGCTTATCATTCCGGTCGTCTATTACCATGGTAAGACTAACTGGATACCATTGAGGACTATTGATTTGATTAAAGATTTTCCTTCAGATCTATCAAAATTTATTCCACTCTTTGACTATATATTTATTGATTTAAAAACTAAGACTACAGAAGAATTAGCAGAGATTAATAATAACTTACTCAAAACAGCAGTGCAAATACAATTTTTACAATTTTTGGAAGAAATTGAGACTTCCGGGTTAATTGATATATTGATTGGTCTCGAAGATGAATATCATGGAAACTATATCCGGAAGATACTTGTTTACATTTTCAGATATTTTGATATCCGGAAAGATTATAATAATATTATTTCTGAAAAACCAGAACCGTTTAAATTAAATGCTATGACTATTTACGATCGAATATTGGCTGAAGGGAAAGCTGAAGGTGAGGCTTTAGGAAGAGAAAAAGAAAAGATTGAGATGGTTTTAAATGCATATGCCAAAGGAATTGCCATTCCATTGATTGCAAATATCTCAGGCTTAACTGATGAAGAGGTAACAAGAATTATTGAAAATAAAGAATAACTGTCAGATCTTTTGGAGTTATCAATCTCTGAGAAAGCTTTAGCTTCTACAAGTCATTAAAGCCGGTACCCACATTTTAAAGAGTGAACTTATATTTTCACCTCCAACAATTTACCTCGATAATACAGAAAAACTACTAGAAAAAACTTTGGTAAGAAACAATGAGGCACAGAACCGGGCATTAATTTACATTTGACATATATGAAGAAAATTCATATTGTTTTTTAAGAAAGGGTGATGCTTTATAAATCGAAGTGGAAATTATTAAAGAATAGTTTCCACTTTTTTTATAATCCTTTTTTCATAAATGAATTAATATCTGTACTCAGTGTGAGTGTGTGTGTCTTACCAGCCAGATGGTAGAATGCCAGACCATAATCCAAGGTAAATTTACTGATGCGAATCCCTATACCACCTGAAAATCCAGCCAGACTGCGCAGGTTGTTGACCGATAGTTCCCGCTTACGGAAATGATTGTATCCTAGTCTAATTTTGATTCCTTCACGTTTGCCTAAGGATAGTTCTGTCTGAATGATGAGGTGCCTGAATAAATTATCTACAAACCCGTATGACTTGATCGCCGGTTCGGCAAAGGGATCTTCAAAAGATTGGGTTAGCTCTAAATCATAGGGATTAGCATAGCGAAGCTCCCATAGTTGTAAGTGATGCGCAACCAATCCGATCCGCAGAGGCAAATGTTTTAGTCGCACTGAACCCATCGCTTCTATACTGAAAGGCAGTGACTCTTTGATTCCGTTATAGGTTTTTAATTCAGCGCCTGTGTTTCTTACAGCTAGACCCAGTACTGCATTTGAACCAGGTTTATGAAAAGCAGCTGCTATGTCCACCATCAGGGCATTTGCATTATAGGATTCATACGATGACATAGCAAATTTCAAAGTAGCACCGACAGTCAGATTATCAT
>CAZGKN010000004.1:36523-50992 GCA_964525915.1 uncultured Saprospiraceae bacterium
ACGGTTAGCACCCAGCGCTATACAAATATCATTTGCCTGAAAATTCCCGGTTGAGACACCATTCTCATCATATCCGGCTATCTCACCACCGGTGAAGTAAGTGAATCCTCCAAAGATATTGAGATCTGTTTGTTGGATATGTTTACCTATGGCGATATTGCCTGCATTGGAATTGAGAAACAGGAATTCATTACTCAATGAAAGTACCAGTGTAGAATCTGGTTTGTATAGTGCCGGATTAAAAGTGAAAGCATTGACATCACTTCCGATATCTGCGATCGCAAAACCTCCGTGTGCTGCAACTCTCGCGCTCGATGGTTGATTGAGGAAGGTCAAGATCCGGTCACGATCGACCTGACTGAATACTGAGGAACAACTAAAAATTAGAATAGTGTACGTAAGAATATACCTCATTTAGCTGGTTCTTTTGACTCCCAAATAGTATGGCAGACGCCATTATCACAGTTCATCTTTTTCACAATGATACCATTTTCGTCATACATACGCAATTCCCCATGTTCGTGTGGACCATTGAGATAAGTGCCTTCGGTTTTAATTTTACCGTTTTTATAATATTCTTTAAATGGACCATTTTCTTCATTCTCACTGAAAAGCGTTTCTTCCATGAGTTCACCGGAATCATAGTAACGCTTCCACAGGCCTGTCATCTCATTATTGAGATACTTACCAATGACATTGAGTTTGCCATTTGGATAATAAGAGGTGAATTCACCCTGAAATGCACCACTCAGGTAATTCTCATGGATTTCAAGGCTACCATCTTCCCGATATAATTTCCTATATCCATCCAGCATACCATCCTTGTAGGTAGCTTCTTCATTGAGTTTGCCATTGGGGTAAAAATGCTTATATAACCCTTCTTTTTTGCCGGATTTCCGATTGATCTGGTAAGATTCAGAGATCTTTCCGGCCTTGTCACGCACTTCGATTTTCTTTTTATCACTACAACTGAACAGTGTAATTGCGATCAGAAAAATCCCAATAGCAATAAAACTACTTTTTGTATTCATACCGGCCATTTTTATTTAAGCAACTACTAAAACAGAATGTGAAAGTTTTGATTACTCCAAATGTCGTAAAATGTATTATTCCAACGATGATTTTTTATATCAATTGTGATACAGTGTATCATTTGATGAAAAAAGGTATGTGATCTACACATACCTTTTTCAAAATCTTTATATTTTCCGTTTGTAGTAAAACTAATTGTTTATCCTACTTTGGGATCAATGATTCGACTAGAAGAATTCAATTCTGTTATCTTCTATCTTTGACATCTTTTTCAGGCTGTCTTTGATATTTTGTTGTACCGGATTTCTACCCACATTGGTATAAAATGCCTGAGATTGCTTCTCATTAGGGCGTTCGCCGTCAGGACCTCTTTTTACTGGCATACCTATAAATACACCGGAATTGCCAATGATTGGTTTTGACAGTTTATTAAGTGGTCCCAGTGTCATTGCGGATACAACTTCGGGCTCGTTACCTGCTTTGTTGATAAACGGAGTAGAAGCGTTCATACCCGCCAATGTATCGATTTTGACATTGTAGTGAGCGGCAATTTCCTCCAATGAATTAAACTTCTTAAATTTCTCGGTGATCATCTCTCCTTTTTTCATCGCAAGTACAGCCGGCTTAATTTGTTCTTTGATCAGATCCAGCGGTTGATTCCCTTCAGGGAGAATCTGCTTCAATCCGGCGATGACATATTTACTGGCGTAGTAATCACCTTTGTTTTGTACAGAGAACAGATTTTGTGATACCTGACCTACCTTAGTGTCTTTATTGTAGAGCCATTTTACGATATCACGTGCAGCCTGATTGACACCCACACCAGGTACAATGTTAACATCAGAACGCAATTGAACTGGTTTTTCAAGCTTCGGATCTTGAGAATTTTTGAATTTACTTTCCAACTGCTCTACAGAGGTGATCCCTTGCAATAGTCGTTCAGCTTTCTCCAGTGCAGCATTTTGTGTTTCTTCGCTCGGAACTATTGGTTCGGAGATAAAAGCCAGATCATAAGCTGTTTTGTCATCTGACATAAATTTTCGACCTTCTACTTCTACCAGGTGATAACCAAATTGCGTCTTGACTACTTTCATCTGACCATTACCCAGCTCCATAAAGATCGCATCATTGAACGGCTTGACCATCACTCCTGAAGGAACATAGCCTAATTCACCACCTTTGGCAGCACTACCTGGATCCTGGCTCAATGCTTTTGCTGCCGCGTCGAATGAGGTACTACCGGATTTGATCGCTGTCCAGATACTATCGATTCTTTTTTCAGCTGCAGGAAACTGTTCCGGTGTCTGCGCTCTAATCAGTATATGTCTGGATTTAACAGAGTCTGGCATAGTCACTTTTTTGAGCAACTTGACCAAACTGTATTTTCCTGGCTCGATGTATGGGCCGAATACGCTACCCACAGCCATGGAAGGAACTTCATTCTTAACTACAGGTAATAAGGTAGTCAACTTGATAGGTCCATTGGTCATGTGCCCTTCATTCGCCACTACAAATGTAGAGTCATTAGCCGCAGTTTTGAAAGCTTCTACTTTATTCTCCAGTGTAGTTTTAGCAGTAAGTGAGTCTTTGACAGTAGGTGAAGCATCGATAATGACATACGATAAGGATCTGTTCTCGACGTCATTGGCGTAGATAGATTCACGTCCTTTCAGGTAGCGCTCATAATCACTGTCAGTAAGATTGACCTGATTATCTGCTATAGATGTGTAAGGGATTTTTACTGCCAGTGCATCCGTCTTGATCAATTGGCCATCGACGGTCATACGGGTCTGCCAAAGTGGACTGTACATCGCTTTGGAAACCATATTGGCCAATTTATCAATGACTCTGTCTTTGATAATTTCTTTCTCCTGAATAGCCCAATATCTGACTAGTTCAGGGGGCATTTTGTTATCTTTTATCGATTGTTTGATCTGATTTAGTTGCTGGATATTGACTTGCCCGGTCTGTTGATTACCGAAGCGGCTTACGATTAATGGGCTAAGATGTTTGCCAAACTGCAAATCCATCAATTCTTCTTTACCTACATCCAGTCCGGTCTTCTGGCTTAGATTATCGGCAATGCTTTGTTCCAAAAATAAATTCCAGACATAGTCTTTCTTGCTATAGTCTTCAGCATCAGAGCCTTGATACAGTACTTCTTCCATGTACCGCATTTGGTTGTACTCGAGTGATTTACCATCTACAGTACCAATAGTAGTATTATGCCCCATCATATTCCTGTTCTGTACCACGTCCATGACTACAAAACCACCGGTACCCAGTGCTATCAGCACGATAATGATGATACTATTCTTTCTAATTTGAGAAATTATTCCCATATATATTAAGAAATTTTTCTGTTTAAAAATACGTGCAAAGGTATGACAATATTTCTTTTCAGCAAGAAATTTTGTTGTTATTGAATCTTGTGCAGATAAGAGGAGATTCAAGGTAGCAAAATGAAGTTTTCAATTAACGGATATTCAGTCACTTAGGTGTTTTTTAGTTTTAGTGTTTTCAGTTTTCTCTTATATTTCTTAAGTTCTGCACATGATAGATCAGTAGCATCACTTGACATAAATGACGAATAACCATTAATATTATTGCCAGGCATGATACTACAATTACTGTTTGTATTATAACTTTACTTTGGGAATTGAACCTCATGCAGATTTATCTGGCAAAGGGTACATAATATAGAAATGAGTAAATACAGGAAGACCATTATTTCGACCGCTGCGGGTGCGCTGGCAATAGCCGCAGTAGTTGCCTGGAATAAACGACGCAATGAAAGTTTAGTACAAGAATACCCGGTTGTCCTTCCTTTTAGTCTGATCAGATACCTGGGCCGATGGTATGAAATTGCCCGGGTAAATGCACCTTCTGAAGA
Organism: uncultured Saprospiraceae bacterium; assembly: GCA_964525915.1. Lineage (GTDB taxonomy): Bacteria > Bacteroidota > Bacteroidia > Chitinophagales > Saprospiraceae > Parvibacillus. The sequence goes on from CAZGKN010000004.1 coordinate 40,449, forward strand.
GAAAATCGAAGATAGTACTGCGGATTTCCAACTGAATGATGATGGTACACTCAAGCTTATTTATAAATGCTACAATGTTGAAAAAGAGCGATGGCAAAGGAATACAGGGAAAGGTAAAGTTGCTGCCAATTACGAAGAAGGTTTGCTGAAAGTGAGTTTCTTAGGTCCGTTCTGGTTTTACCACTATGTATTGGATATCACAGATGATTATAAATATGCACTCATCGGAGGCGAGAATAAAAGCTATGTCAGGATCCTTTCACGCAAAAAAGAAATCCCGGAGGATGTAGCAAACCGTTTTTTTGAAAAAATTACTGCACTGGATATCTACACTGAATCAATCCATTGGATCAATCAGCGGGATGATATTTAAAAAACCGCTTTGAATCTTACTTAGAGTCCGGAAAAGTTGGTTGCCTTACCATTTATAATCAGAATGCCTCCACTGCCTTTAGACTGCCAGGACATATTTACCCCTTTAAAAATTCCATTCCGATCAAAAGCGCCGCTGGCTGACTGTGTGAGGAAAATTTCTTTGGATTCCTTTGGCATAGTAATACCAACTTGTCTTTGGAGGGGCATATAGCGTACTAAAAGTATCTCATTTTTTGGACCTTTATACACATCACTCATAGGTAAGCCTTCATTATCACCGGCGGGTACAGGCCTTGTTTTGCCTGGATTGAGGTCACCGCCCGGTTTTTTACCGGCTTCTTCTTTTGTTTTTATTTGAGACGGATCGATTTTATGTCCTTTGCCGGTAGTGGTAGAATCGCTTGTCTCCATGGCAGTGTCAGTAGATTTGGAATCATGTGCACATGAACCAATGACAAATAAGAAGGCTAATAGAAATAAAAAATGAAAAGCACGTGGCATATCAAATAAATTTTAAGGTGCAAATAAACGAAAAATCTAACGTATTCTCTGTTTTTTTAATTTGTAAATGCTTAGATCGTGCTTAGAAACTCTTTTCTTTTCCACTATAGTATATACACTGGGTAAAATTTTTTCATCAAGCATTTGTAGTATTGAAAAAAATATTACTTTTGCCATCTCTTAAACGCAAGAGAATTATAATCCTCCTTAGCTCAGCCGGTTAGAGCATCTGACTGTTAATCAGAGGGTCGTAGGTTCAAGTCCTACAGGGGGAGCAGAAATTATCAAAGGGTCTGAATTTCAGACCCTTTTTTTGTTCCTTCTAATGAAAATGTGATGTGCTAATACAACATATTGAAATGTAAGATAATGCACACCTAATATAAGTTTAGTACTGCTTTACCCTAAGCTGCATTTTAGCTCTTCACAGCGATTTGTTCCATACCAACCCTGCTTGTACTTATCTGTAGAATAGTAATATTTAGCTAAGAACACATACATTAACATTTAAAATTGTGATATATCGCCCGGCAAATTTGTCTTCCTGACCAATTTCCATTATATTTACCTGATTCGTTTTTTTTTTCAACAATTAATCCTTATTACTATGAGAAAGATTTCCTCATTTTTCTTGTTTTTGTTTTGTATCATTCAATGCCAGACGCTACTAAGTCAGGATATTTGTGATTTACCCTGCAATGATTCACTACAATACGTACCGGCATACTCTTGTGAAGATGCCCAGCTTTCTGCTCAGTCTGGTAGCGGACCCGGTTGGGTAAACGATTTTAACGGGCTTTGTCTCAGCACAGTGAATACTCCTCCGGGAAATAATGCACCTTTTTGTAATGGTTCAGCCTGTGTTCTAAACAATCCAATCTGGTTTTCATTTATCGCTGCGAAAGATTATATTAACCTGGATGTGTGTCCGGGTGCCTGTATGGGAGATACCTTCATCGGTTTACAATGGGCACTATACGACCAATGTAATAATCTTTTAGATGCAGTCTCCTGTTATTGTACTCCTTCCTTACCGGGTGACTCACTCTTTAATATCTCTGCCAGTGTCACTCCCGGCGCTACATACTTTTTAGTGATTGACGGATTCTCAGGTAGCGAATGCAAAATCAGTTTCAGAGCAAATTCTAAATTGAGTACGAAAGACGTGAAAGAGGGTAGGCGTGTTGTAAAGCCTGCCGGCAATCCGGTACATGATTTCCTGACCTTAACCAACGAAGGAAATCAGTCAACCATTCGATCAACAACAATCATTAGTAGCTCGGGCAGTCAATTATTGCAGAGTAAGTCCAGGAACGGTGATGTACAGCGCATTGATGTCAGTGTACTGCCAGTCGGTATTTATTTCTATGTAGTCAGTATGGCGGATGGCTCACGACAGAGTGGGAAGTTTGTCAAGATATAGCTGACACAAAAGCAGAAAGAAAGTGTGCCTTACTAATTAAAATAGGTACACTTTCGTTTTTGATTTTAAACTTCTATTCCACTTTCACCATTTTTCTGACACTTACACTGCCATCAGTGTGCCTTGCTGACAGGAAGTAAATACCGCTGACAAGGCGTGAAATATTAATTTTACTTTCACTCTGATCCCATTTTTCCTGTCGGATGACTCTTCCCATCAGGTCAGTCAGGGTAATTGACTTGATATTCCGTCCGTAAATATTAAGTTCATGCCGGGCCGGATTCGGAAAGATTCGAAAATCAGAATTCTTATCTTCCGAATAAATTGCAGTGGTAGGATTGATTACATAAAAGTGTTTCGTATATTTTTTACCATAATATTCCACTTCAAATCGCCAGTCACCGCCTATGGCATCCTGTGGGATATAATGGCCCCAGTACCACCAGGCGACCTGATAAAATGTATCGGCAACTGCCACCCAATCTTTCCAGAGGACACCATCCGGAGTATATATCCGATAAAACATAGAGTCGCCCTTCATCTGATCACTGTAATATGCTGCGGTATATACATACTCGCCTATGTCAAATGTGTCAGCGAAACGATGGAACTCATTGTTGCTGGGGCATCCATGAATCGGGTCACTGTTGTGTGTGCGCACTGAGGTCACCCGGGGTTCGAAGTATTCCGGTTGTGCAGCCCAGTAAGATTCGTCTATTGCGTTGCAAGGGCCTTTAAATGGGTCAATCAATGCTCCATCAGGCGCATGAACTTCAAAATGCAGGTGAGGATGTGTAGAACAACCCGAACTGCCCACATAACCCAGGAATTCACCTTGTTTGACTGAGTCTCCAACTGCTTTGCTCGTCAACAAACCCTTTTTCATGTGCCCATACCAGGTGATGAGACCATCCGAATGACGTAGATAGACTGCATTCCAATTCCCGATGCAGGAACAATTCTGGTCGAAGTTTCCATCATCTTTTCCGATGATGACGCCATCTTCTGCAGCAATCACTTCCATGAGGTTGTGGTCATAGAAATACCAGGGGAAAGGCCATAGGCCAAAATCTGTACCTTGATGTCCGTCATAGGTCTGTTCCATACAGTTGTAATCCAGCAATCCACTGGTGTTGTCATGATCCACCTGATTGATGGAGACTACCACATCACCGTATGTATCTAAATTGAGTTGGTGCAGCGGTCTGATAAAATTATGTTTCTGCGTAATAGCTGAATTGCTGACTTTTATTTTTCCGTTTTGTATCAATTGTGCAATGTTTTTATCTAACATCTCATTGATTCTGCTCCTTTCCACATCAGAAATACATTGTCCTTTTTCAATGTCTCCCGCTCCTCCACCTGCTGGAGGGATAAATTGAATTTGCCCTACCATAATAGTATTGGCCAGAAACAGTAAACTTAAGAGATAAATGAAATCGTAGATTTTATACATAATTGTGTCTTTTAAATTATTATTTTGGTTAAAAATATCACAAAAGTGCCATCCATCCAAAGATTTAAATTAAATATCGGTTGTATGAGTCTATGCAATGATAATTGGATAAAATTGAAGATGGCTTTGGTCAGTATGTGGATTGTGATTACTTCCCGATACAAAAACGGCCAAAAATAGCACCCAGGATATCTCTGTCTATTTCCACACGTCCTGTGAGCTCACCAATAAAGCGCAGGCACTGATGGATATCGATTGCGAGCAAGTCACCTGTCAGACCGGTTTGAAGTCCCAAAGCGATCTGTTCTAAACTGATTTTAATTTTTTCAAGTAAGTCCCGATGCCGGACATTGGAGATGATCGTGTTTTCAGTATTGATGTCACCTCCGATGGCACGATCAAATATTTTTTGTTTTAATGTTTCGATTCCAAACTGATCACGTGCATCGATATATAATTGATCCGGGTCTGATTGCCACTTAATCTCTTTGACTTCAGGTTCATTTTGCCAAAGTAAGAACTTATTATTTACCAGAATAATTTTACTTTTAAACTCTTGCAACCAGGGGAATTCAGTTAGCGGATCCGGATTTTTGATAAAATCTGATGAAGTCATGTCAATCAACAACAAGATGATGTCTGATTGTGCTGCATTCGCCATAGAGCGCTCTATACCTATATTCTCGATTACATCATTAGTATGGTCTCGTATGCCGGCAGTGTCTATCAGGCGGAATAATACGCCATGAATATTTAGTGTTTCCTCAATGGTATCCCGGGTAGTGCCGGCTATGTCACTTACGATGGCTCTGTCTTCATTGAGGAGCGTATTGAGTAGAGTTGATTTACCTGCATTGGGTTTACCAATGATGGCTACACTGATACCATTTTTCATTGCATTTCCCAGACGAAATGAGTCGAGCAGTGTTTTCGTTTTGGTTAATAAGTGACCAATCAATTCTTCAAATTTTGACCTGTCAGCAAACTCTACATCTTCTTCACTGAAGTCCAGTTCCAGTTCAAGTAGAGCAGTAAATTCTATCAATTGTTCGCGCAGATGATTCAGATCCCATGAGAAACCCCCTCGCATCTGATGCATGGCCATATCATGTGTGATTCGGCTCGATGAGGCAATGAGGTCAGCTACTGCCTCAGCCTGAGAGAGGTCCATTTTGCCATTTAGGAAAGCCCGTTGGGTAAACTCACCAGGCTCGGCCAGGCTTGCTCCTGCTTCGAGACACAGACGAATAATCTCCTGAATGATATAGGGGGATCCGTGACAACTAATTTCTACTACATCTTCGCCAGTATAGCTGTGGGGGGATTTAAATACACTGACCACTACTTCATCAATGACGACTGTGCCGTTTAGAATTTTACCAAAATGGAAAGTGCCTCCTTTTACTTTTTCAAGATCTTTCCCTTCAAAAAATGAATTAGTTAGGGTGATTGCTTTCTCCCCACTCAGCCGGATGACACTAATGGCACCTACACCGGGTGCCGTGCTCAATGCGACAATGGTATTTTCAGGAAGATTCATGTATCAAAGGTATTCCAGATTTACCAATCAACAAATCCCAGGATTTTAAAATTTTAAAAAGGAATACCGGCATTACAGTTAGTTAGGTCGATTGAACAAAGTGATGGTGGACCTAAAGTTAATGTATGAACGGTATAATATACCGGAAAAATTTCATCAGGTCTGGATTTCCCAAATTTGCCCTTTTGATTTACAGATAATTGTAGATCATTGTCCGTAATTCAGTAAATCCAAAAAAATTTCAATTACTGTAATTCATTCTTTGAATACTTTTACATTCATATATGAAAGTACTCGAAGTAATCGCTTTTGATATCGGATCTTGCAGGATGATAGAACATGCAGGTGCACACAGGATAGAACTGTGTGCAAATCCGCATGAAGGAGGGACAACGCCATCTGTTGGACTGGTGCAGCAAGCGATGCATTCGGTGCAAATCCCGGTATTTGTGATGATCCGGCCACGAGGGGGTGATTTCCTGTATTCAGTGGTGGAGTATGCAGTAATGCAAGAGGATATCAGATATTGTAAGGCACAGCACTGTAAAGGTGTGGTACTGGGTTTGTTAAATCGTGATGGGACAGTGGATTATGACCGCACTGCTAAGTTGGTTGAACTTGCCTGGCCGATGGAGGTAACTTTTCACCGGGCGTTTGACCGGGTAAACGATCCTGAGCAAGCACTTGAAGTAGTGATAAATACCGGTTGTAATCGGATTTTGACATCCGGGCTTATGCCAAAAGCTGAACAAGGGATTCAAACGCTGGCTTCACTGATTAGACAAGCCGGCGAACGGATTGTCATTATGCCGGGGAGTGGAATCAATAGTGGGAATATACGAAGACTCGCAACGGAGTTGAATGCGGCAGAGTTTCATACCTCTGCCAGAACTCTGGTAGCTGGGAATATGGAGTACACCAATGAAGCGATGAATGAAGATCTTAGGTATGTCCAGGTCGATGAGGAAGAAGTACGACGCAGTGTGAATGAGCTGAATAGTTATGTGTGATGCGGAATCAAAAGTATGCTGTAAAAATCTGTTGAAAGTAATAGTGTACTTACTGCTTTCTGACGAGCTTATATCGTGCGCGAGGGAACGAAAGGGCATAGGTAACGTCGGTTCGAAGCAGTGAACCTCTGAAGTGCCCGACGGCCGGCTGCACCTCCGGGTTTAATCCACTGAATATGGATTTCCTGCCGGCATACCCAAAGGCAAAGAGCAATGATGATAAATCTGAAATTTGCGATGTAGGAAATGTAAACTGATAGAAGTGTGGTTAAATTGCATCTTTTTTGGATCATTCTTTCAAAAAAATTTGAGATTGTCAATTTAATTATAGTACCTTTGCGGTCTGAAAAAATTCAGATGGCTTCGTAGCTTAATTGGATAGAGCATCTGACTACGGATCAGAAGGTCGCAGGTTCGAATCCTGCCGAGGTCACGATTTGAAAATGACTAATTTTAAATAAATAAAGTATGTCAAAGGTTTGTCAACTTACAGGTAAAAGGCCGATGTCAGGCAATAATGTTTCGCATTCAAACCGCAAAACAAAGCGCCGCTTCCTGCCTAATCTACAGAAGAAGAAATTTTATATCCCGGAGGAAGATGCATGGGTGACACTGCGTGTTTCTGCTAAGGCTATCCGCAATATCAATAAAATGGGGATCAGCACTTACCTGCAAAAATTGGGCAACACACCCGGGAATATCACCGTTTATTATTAATTAATCCAAAACCACTCCCATAGTCATGGCTAAGAAAGCAAAAGGCAATAGAATCCAAATAATCCTGGAGTGCACTGAACACAAAGAATCAGGTATGCCGGGAACGTCCAGATACGTCACTGAGAAAAACAGAAAAAATACGCCCGAGCGTATTGAACTAAAGAAGTTCAATCCGGTGTTGAAAAGAATGACAATTCATAAAGAAATCAAATAATCATGGCAAAGAAGGTATCAAAAAACTCAAGAGTCGCACAGAGAGCCGGTAATGTAGGTTCGGGTAAGGATTTTGTGAAAGTGGTAAAGAGTGTTAAGGATCCGGTCAAAGGAACTTATTCATTCAAGGAAGCTATGATTCACAAAGATCTGGTGCAGGAATTCCTGAAGAAGTAATTCTTAGTAAGAAGTAAAAAAGAAAGGCTCCATCAGGAGCCTTGCTTTTTTGGTACTATTGAGGAAAATATAAAATTATACAATCGTGCCTGTCAGCACAGATGCCTTCTTCAACAGTTGTGTAATCTCCTGTGTGATTTGAACTCCCTTATCTTTATTGTACCATTTTTGTATTTCTACCTTGATATCTTCGACTGCAAAGCCTTTTTCCTTTAGATCCAGATATAATTGTTGTAGCAATGCCGGTCTTGGTCCCCAGGTAAATAAGTCCTCTCCCTGTTCGTCACGGACAATCAGTTTTGGAATTGAGCGCGCTCCATCAGTCAGATAACTTTCGATTTCTGAATCTGTATCACGGAGCTGGATATTGAGTGAGATATTTGGGTTTAGTTCGCTCAGTTTATAGATTAACGGGCAGGCATGCGCTGCATCACCGCACCAGTGTTCAGTGATCAGTTCCCATTGTTGTCGTGTCCGGACGGATTGTATGATTGCCTTTACTTCTTCAGGTATAGTAACCGTCTTCAATACTCGTTCTGTACGTTTTATATTCATCTCCGTATAATGATGAATATCATCTTCCGCATAAACTCCGGATCGTTTTTTCAATAAGGTGTCAAATTGTTCATAATACTTTTCCCATGTCATAATAAATATACTTTTAGCGTACAACAGTGCAATGGCAGGAAAGTTTGAATTTTAGGACAAAAATGTCTGTTAATATGGAATGAAATAACTGGAAGTACTGTCACATAATTTCAATCAATTATTAAACAACCAGTCAAAACCGATATGAATGCCTAACTGATCCTGAGGATAGGAATAGATCTGATAATCTACTTTTTTTGCATACAAATAACTGAGATTATCTACACGTACAAAACCTCGCAGGAGTCTTATTTTAAAACTAAGGAAGAAATCATAATCAAAAGTATAGTGCTGTATTCCATTGTCCGGCACATAAAACTGCCTGAGCAATGGTGAATAGCCGTAAGTACGGAAAGGCGCTACATAATGCAAATCAAAACCAGTACTGATGAGTGCATGGCCATGAAATACCCGCCCACTGTAATACAGTGAATGTCTGGTAAGCAGTGGAGGGATGCGGATCTCGGACAAATTCGCCTTTTGCGCCTGTAAGTAATTATCAAAGTGAAAAGCGCTGATTTTAAGTTTATATCCGGCTCTGAGGCCTGATATTATCGCTGTATTGTGTGACTGGATTACCTGCCAGTCATTATTGAAAAAAGTCAGATTGCGGATAATGCTTTGAGTAAAGGTGATATCGAGATTGAGGAAGGGGAGTGTCAGTGTTCCACCGAAATGGGTCTCAAACTCATTTCGAAGTTTGTTTGTCTGAATATTTACCCCATTGAGATTGAGCCTTTCATAGGAGTATCCCGGATACTGATTACGTAATTGGAGCCAGGCATCGAGTCTTGCCCAATTACCAATACCACTTTGAAGTTTACCATTGAGGTGGAAAGCAGGTGTGAGGCTGCTTAATTGGTAATCGCCTTTTGCTTCCAGGCTTAAGTGCTTATTGATCGACCAGACACCCTGACCTACCAACAATAACACTGAGAAAGCTGTATCAGTTGGTTGGTAATTTATCTGATATTTCTCCCAACGAATGCCGGCTCTGAGATAGTCTTTTTTTGCCGGAATATCACCACTATTTCCTCCGACAGCCAGATAAGCCTCATTTGAAAACAGGGAATAAGTCAGACTATTGCGCAATCCCCGTGAGTCGAAGTTAAGTGCCCGGTAATAGCTGGTATCTGTGGCATCATCATTGGCGTGTTGATCATAGTACAATTCACTATTGTCTCTATAGCGGATTGTCCAACCCAAACGCATGCCTGTATTGGAGCGCCACAGCTTTGTTGCAGGGAGCGTGTCTTTTCTGAGCGCGATTTCATTGTTCATCAGAATAGTCCAGTCTGACATTTTAGAACCTGCATACGGTGTAAAGACCGGAACACTCAGACTATTGCCGGAAAATCCATTTTTGATCAGAGTTGAATCTTCTATGACACCTCCTGTCTCCTGCCGGTAATACTGATTGTAAGTGTACAGGATCTGCATCAACCAGCGATTTTTCCATCGTGATTGGCGCAGGCCGGTTGAAAATTTGGTGGTTCGGGTACGATCATTGACGAGGAATCCTGCCTGATTATATCGTTTATAGTGCAGGCTTACATTCGTATTTTTTGCAAAATTGAGGCCCATATCACCTGAAAACCGATTGTCATCCCTGGCATTGGCCATGAGTGCATACTGCAGATTGAAAAAAGGTTTTGGTGAGTTATAGAAAATAAAATTTTCAGGACTGAAATTTAAAGGCCCCCGGATTTTCTCTGCTACTTCAAAGGTAGATGCTTCCTCTGGCACATAATAAGAAGGAACCATAGGTGACAGTAAATTACCCAGATGAAAGTAGGGTGGCTGAAGCTGTCTGGCCGGATCATATATCCGCCGGGCATAGGAAAGCAATGAGTCAGTAAAAGGTTGGACTTCAAACGGTCGGCTGAATGTAGAAAATAATATATTCAGAGAATCATTATCAAATAAATCAGCGGCCAGATCACTGGCATCCCGCTTAATACTATCCGGATCAGTACTGTTAGTCTCAAGTGATTTAGACTTACTGTCCTGTGCATGGACAAATGAACCGTACAGCAACAGAATGATCAGAACTGCGAATGTACGTGCACCTGCGCAATATGTACTCACTCTCACTCCCTGATTCCGATATACAATTTAGTGGGGCAATATCTCCGGATTAGCACCCATATTGGAAAAGCCACCATCATGGAAGATATTTTGCAGTGTCACCTTGCGCATGTAATCTGAGAAAAGTGCGACACAGCAGTTGGCTGCATCATCCGCACTGGCATTACCCAGGGGTGATAATTTCTCTGCATAACCGAAGAAATCAGTAAATCCCTTTACTCCACTTCCCGCAGTAGTCGGTGTAGGAGATTGAGACAGTGTGTTGACCCTTACCTGATCGCGGATACCAAAGTGATATCCGAAACTACGGGCAAAGGATTCCAGCAGTGCTTTGGCATCCGCCATCTCGCTATAATCCGGGAATACACGCTGTGCAGCTATATAGGTCAGTGCGAG
>CAZGKN010000004.1:51002-75974 GCA_964525915.1 uncultured Saprospiraceae bacterium
TATTCATAGCTTCCAGTTTGTACAGTGACTGACACATCCGGTGAAATGACATGGCAGATACGTCCATTGTCTTGTGCATGAAATCATAGTTGATCTCCGTATAGGGGATTTCTTTGCGGACATTGACCGACATGCCAATACTGTGAAGAACGAAGTCAATTTTTCCTCCGAAATGTTCCATGGCACCAGTGAATAGTTTATCCAGATCATCATTGCTGGTAGCATCAGCCGGGATGACCGGTGCAGCAATTTTCTCTGCTAACTCATTGATCTTTCCAAAGCGCATTGCTACCGGTGCATTGGTCAGTACGATGCTTGCACCTTCTGCATGGCATTGCTCGGCTACATGCCAGGCAAGGGATTGAGGGTCCAGCGCTCCGAATATTACACCATTCTTACCTGCTAAAATCTGATGAGACATATCTTTATTATTTATATTTTATCAATTCTTTTGCATTTTCGATCGCAGATTTTCCGGGAGGTCTGGTGGATAACATCACCGCAATCTCTTCGATCCTGGATTCCATATCCAATTCTTTTATTTGTGTAAAAGTATTGTTTTTTATGACTTCTTTATATACAAACAGGTGTTTATCTGCACGTGCGGCGATCTGAGGTGAATGGGTGATGACGATGAGCTGATGTTCAGTAGCCAATTGATGCATGATTTCGCTCATCTTAAGCGCGATCTCCCCACCTAATCCGGTATCGATCTCATCGAAGATCATTGTCGGCAGTGGTATCGTACTCGCTACCAATGACTTGATCACCAGGGTTAATCTCGAGATCTCACCACCTGAAGCTACATCACGTATTGGTGCTGGTGCACTGCCCTTATTCGCTGAGAATAAGAACTGGATATGATCATATCCCCAGCGAGAAATTTCATCTGTGGTATTTTGTTCTACAGATATTGTAGCATGAGGCATACCCAACTGGTGTATCAATTCCAGTACGGACTTGCAAAATGGAGTAGTCGCTTTTTTTCGTCGTTCACTCATTGCTTTTGCTTGACTGCGCAGATTTGATTCCAGGCTGGTAATTGATGATTCTATTTGTTGTATTTCAAGCTCCAGCGAATCAAAACTTCCGTTTTTCTGTAGCAGGGAATTACGGATGTCGAGCAATTCATGCACATTGTCCACCCGGTGTTTTTGGAGAAGCCGGTAGAGTTGGTCTAATTGTTCGCGGATTGCCTGAGCTCTTTCTTCATCGAGATCAATACTTTCACCCGTATTCAGTATGTCAGATGCAAGCTCTTGTAGCTCTATCTTCGTACTCATAATCCGATCGGACAGCGAATGCAGGTGCTCATTGACGTGTGAAATGCCTGAAAACTCATTGAGCAGCGTATTTATCTGCCCGATTATACTTCGCTCATCTTCGATGAGTTGATGGTATGTGGAAGCTGCGATGGTGCGGATATTACCCGCATTTTCAAGCAGCTTGAGTTCCTCTTCAGAAGTAGCCTGATCGATATTTTCAGGTCGGACAGACTCGATTTCATCAAGTTGGAACCGGACAAAATCCATTTCTTGCAATGCCTTTTCCTTTTCGGATCGTAATCTCAGCAGGTCTTTTTTTAAATCCTGCCATTGATGAAAAGATTTGGAGTATTCCCCCATTGCTTTCTTATTGCCTGCATAAGCATCGAAAAGCGTTTGTTGGTAATCTGGTTTCTGAATATCGAAAAGGCTGAATTGTTGGTGAATATCCACCAGACGGCCTGCCAGATCCTGTAATTGTTGCAAATTAACCGGAGTATCATTGATGAAAACCCTGTTTTTGCCTGAGGTCTGTAACTCTCTGCGAATAATCGATAAGGGCTGATAGTCGAGATCATTTGTTTCAAACCAATCCTGCAGGCCATAAGCTTCGATCGCAAACTCAGCTTCGATGACACATTTTTCATCAGATCTGAAAAAGGTTTTGTTGTCCGCACGTTGGCCAAGAATCAAGCCCAGTGCGCCCAGCAGGATTGTCTTACCTGCACCGGTCTCACCGGTAATGATATTGAGATTCGGGCAAAAATCAATACTGATCTCATCTATGATAGCGTAATTACTGACCTTTATTCGCTGCAACATCTACGAAATATTGAGCCCCAAAGGTACATAATGAATGCTATTTTCAGACTATCTGAATTAAATGAAAAATGCGATTGATCAATGAGCGTAAACCCTAACAACAATCTGTTCCACAGCCGCAGGTTTTGGGTTTTTCTGCAAAGACAGTGATGCTGAAAATTCCGGTGTTTCCGGATTTGAAATCTGCGAGTTCTTCTTCATTTAAATACAATTTCAAAATATCATCGGGGATATTGATTGCTTTTTCTTTCTGTAGTGTCAGATTGGAAAATCCATTTGACTTTATTAGTTCCAGATAATCTTGCTTTTGAATTGCGCCAGCCACACATCCGGCATACATCTCTGCATCCCGGTGCAATCTGTCAGGTAGTGCACCGATTAGAACGACATCTGAAATACTAAAATGGCCGCCTGGCTTTAAGACACGAAATATTTCCTTGAATACCCGGTCTTTATTTGGTACCAGATTAAGTACACAGTTGCTCACGATTACATCCGCGACATTCGCAGAAACAGGAATATTTTCAATGTCACCTTGCCTGAATTCAACATTGGCGAATCCGAGTTTCTGTGCGTTTATCCTGGCTTTTTCCAGCATGGCCGGAGTAAAGTCAATGCCAATTACTCTGCCATCTGCACCGGTTTCATTGCGCGCAATAAAACAGTCGTTTCCCGCACCACTGCCCAGATCAATTACTGTATCACCCTTTTTGATGTTTGCAAATTGAGTAGGAAGGCCACACCCCAGACCCAAATCTGCATCCGGATTATAACCTTCCAGTATATTATAATCCTCGCTCATGATATTATACACTTCGGTCGAGCAAGCACCAGACCCACAACAAGAAGATGCGTTAGTTGCTTTGTCCTGTAAAGCAATCTCACTATATTTCTGCCTTACCAACTCTTTTATTTGTTCTGAATTATTCATTTTTATTGATTTTGATTAACAACAAGTATTTTTTTTATTTGTCAGAGTAGATGTGAGTGCATTGATATAGTCTTTCAGTATCTGTATTGCATTAACATCTATACAGTAGCATATCGTATTTCCTTCTATTTCACCGCTGATGATTCCTGCACTTTTGAGCTCACGAAGATGTTGAGAAACTGTCGGTTGAGAAAGTGGTAACTCACTTACGATATCATTGCAGATACACGAATCTGTCTTTATGAGATGTTCGATGATAGCTACTCTGGCTGGATGCCCCAAAGCTTTAGCAAGCGCAGCAATAGTTAATTGATTGGCAGAATAGTCTTTCGTTTTGGTAGCACCCATTATTAAAAGTTTTATACGTTTTGAATTACTGTATTAAAGTAGCTTGTCAGAAAGATTTATAAATGTAATATTGCAATATTACGATTAATCTAATTAATCAACAAAATTTTTTATCAAAATATTTAATTTCTGGGAGGATTGGGATTCTACCTCATTATCAAGCAATTTAAATTTTACACCGGAGTGAGATGGAAAACTTCATTCATTTTTTTTGGCTTTCGTTGATGGGAGAATCGGTGAGTTCTTTGACCAGGTACCTTGCCAGTTTTCATATTTCCAAATCCCATTTTCTTTTACAAATACTGCCGTATAAAGTATTTCAGCAACATACTTTTCACCTGAGAATGCCTGAATTCTTCCGTTGATGATGCCTACTGTACCGAAGACTTTGATATGTTGGTCGAAAAATTTAAATTTCAACATCTCGAGCAACTTAAGCCGTGCTGTATCCGCGAGTAATTGCTCCTTATTCGCAGCTATCCCATCAGCTCCGATTGTGTAAAAGTCATCAGCCACATCAGTCTTGAAATAAGTTGCTGCATGGGTATAAGTTACATTGTCCCACATCTTTTTAAAAGCCTGGCTAAGTTCATTTTTTGCATTTGTAGTGTTCGTTTCCCCATTGGGATTATCCGTATTTTTGCATCCAATAAAGAGAGGAAGACAAAAAAGTCCAATAAAATAACAGGAAATTATATTTTTCATTTTGATCGCTTTGATTTCAATTTTTAAATCGTCTCTGTTGATACGGTTAGGTATGTAATTAATTGGCTTGGCTTTACAAGCCGGATTATTCATGAAAGGTAAATAAAATAACCTAATAATAACAGAATTATTGCAATTGTAAACCCTAATACATTTGCTTCAATCTTGCCCATAATGAGAGGTACACCATTTGGATCTCTGAGTGTCCCCTGATACAAATGCCGGGAAAATATATTTAAGAAAAAGCCACCAAGAATTAATAATCCTAAAGTAAACGAAAGATTGAATGCAAGTGCCTGCTCTATATTACTAAACCACAATAGATAAATCGACATCACAGCTATTAAAAATGTAATAATTACTTGCCATACCAGGTGAAAGCGCGCATGCCCGGTCCAGAGGGGATTTGTAGCATGTGTTTTATTAAAATCAACAAAGGGTGGAATAAATCCGTAAATAACAGCTGAGAGTGTCAAAAATATTTTGCCAATTAATTGAGTAGTTGCCATGAGGTTGTTTGATTTATAGTGATCAATTGAGTTATTTCTTTTCAAAACTTACAAGGACTTCTCCTACAAATCTGTTTTCCCCTCCTACAATGTATGGTTTAAAGTTGGATGCAAACCAGGTAGGCCCGAAAGATTTGGCGCCCGCTTGTGCAGAGGAAGCATCTTTCCACAAGATTATTACAATTGCTTTAAATTCTTCGACTTTGATAAAATGAAAGTCGATGAAACCTTCATTTTTTGAAAGAATTGGCAATCCTTCCTTTAGGAGATCTTCTCTGAAATCTTCGACCGGTTTGTTGAAATGCAGATGGTTTACTATTGCAAACATGACCTTGTTTTTTTATGGTAGCTATAAAATGTATCACTAAAATTAATCTTAATTAATCCTGTATTGCAAATTTGAAGCATCATTCACATTTTATTTACATGTAAGATACTCTAGCTTTTTAATTTCTGAAGATTAGTATATTTTATAGGAGTTTCAATGAGCTGGAAATACCTTTTTAGCACCTGATTGCATCAGTTCCTTTCAGGATTGCTTTTGTTGTGAATCTTGTACTGTCAATAAATATTCAGCAAACAGGTCACCTGTAAATGTTTCGCCTGATTTCAATACCAGATTGATGTGGTCATCAGTGTGGCCAGGTGTGGCAATTATTTTTCCTTTGATGTTTATACTTTTGTGAATTGAACTCGAATTATTTGGATTCATCCCTATATTGTCATTTAAATGCTAAGGCATGTACTACCATTTTCTCAAAGTCATACCTACCATCGGTTTAATTGCTTTTTACTGAATGTCAAATTGAATAAATTTTACACCAATGTTAGATAGAAAACTTGAGTCAGACAATAAAACTAATCAGACAAATAAATGATCACAGAGGAAAATGGCAAGGGCTTTTGAACCTAGGCTAAAATTTCTTGTGTCGCTATGAACTTAGAACAATTTATCGCTACAATTATTTCTGATTTCTGCGAATTACTTTAAACACTTCAAACCACAATACAGACAATGATGAAACTATTGCGGCTATCGCTAGTTCCTTTGGTAATAAAGGAGTTAACATAAAGAATCTGGTTACAGGAGGATAATAAAGAATGATAGATAGCAGTGTGAGGGTGATAAGGATGATTACTGGAAATAGAGAATTTTTATTATTGAAACTTTCGAGAATACTATAGAAGAATGAACGGTTAGTCAGACTTAAAATAATATTAGCAAAAATCATTGTTGTGAATACAATTGCTCTTGTCTTTTCTTCACCAGCACCGTTTTGTGATGAATATTGATAAATAAACATAGCGCCTACAGCAATAGCAAGACCCTGAATAATGCTGGTTAATAATTCTTTCCAATTTAAAAAAGTTTCAGTCATTTTTCGGGGTGGCCTCAGCATCATATTTTTTTCCATGGGTTCGTTTTCATAAACAATTGAGCATGTTGGCCCCATAATTAATTCAAAAAAGATGACATGAACAGGGGTGAAAATAACCGGATATACCCATCCTAGAAAGAGTGGAAGTGAAACTAATAAAATAATAGGGATGTGAATTGAGATAATGTACCTGACTGCTTTTTTGATATTACTGTATATCCGCCTTCCTGCAGCAATACCGATGATTAATTTCCCCAGATCATCATCTATTATCACCAAAGAAGCAGCTGCTTTTGCAATTTCTGTTCCTTTGTTTCCCATTGCTACACCAATATGCGCTGCTTTTAATGCCGGCCCGTCATTCACCCCGTCGCCGAGCATTGCAACTATTTCTCCTTGCTTTTTAAGTACATCAACGATGGCCAATTTGGCTTCAGGAAACATTCGGGTAAAAAGTACTTTTTCTTCTGCTGCTTTCTCTAATTCAGGGTGCGAAAGCGTCATTACTT
The DNA here is from genome assembly GCA_964525915.1 of uncultured Saprospiraceae bacterium. Taxonomy (GTDB): domain Bacteria; phylum Bacteroidota; class Bacteroidia; order Chitinophagales; family Saprospiraceae; genus Parvibacillus. Next base: position 57,471 of record CAZGKN010000004.1, read on the forward strand.
CCTGTCCTTCTATTGGGGCTTGTGCAAAATTAATTCCTGCCTGCATAGCAATACTCCTGGTAGTATCAGAGTTGTCCCCGGTAATTACTTTAACTTTTATTCCAGCATCATAAATATGGCTAAAGACTTCCTTTATCCCTTTTTTAGGTGGATCAAAAAATATAACTAAACCAAGAAAATCAAAGAGAAGATCCTGCTGTTTTTCAGGAAAATTATCATTTTTAAATTCAGTTTTTGCTACACCCAATATCCGATTGCCTTGTGATCCAAATTTTTTAATTATACTCCGGATATGGTTTTTTTCAGCATCTGTCAGATTGGAAACTTTGAGAATGGCTTCCGGGGCTCCTTTGGCTGCTATAATACGTTGCTTTTCCCGATTCTCGAGGATATGTGTCATCATTGGAGGTTTTCCCTCCAAAGGATATTCAAAGTACATGTTGTATTTCTTCCGGTCATCTTTTTTTTGCGTTTGTTCATACACTTGATGTAATGTTTTTTCCATCGGATCGAAAGGAACAGGTTCGCTGCTCCACATCGCGTAAGTAATCAGTGTAGATACCTTTTCATCAATAAAATTATCTTCGTTGAACACCAGATCTGATTTGTGATCGTAGAGTGCAGTCAGGTGCATATTATTTTCAGTAATTGTTCCTGTTTTGTCAGTACAGATAACAGTGATACTACCTAAGGTTTCTACGGCATTACTTCGTTTGATAATCACTCCATCACGCATAAGTTTCCATGCACCCAGAGCCAGGAATGTGGTAAAGGCAACAGGAATTTCTTCTGGTAATATTGACATGGCCAGCGTCAGCCCTCTAAGTAGGCTTTCTATTAATCTTCCGGATTGATAATAATTAAACAGGCACATTGCCAGGAAAATGATGATGCCAATAATTACCATCACTGTTACAAACTTCCTGATTTGAATTTGTAATGGTGATTCTTCTTCTTTTATTTCAGATAATAGAGTACTTATCTTGCCAATACGTGACTCCCGGCCCACCTTCTCTACTTTAAAAATTGCAAAACCGGATACAGTCAAGGTGCCACTATACAAGTTATTGTCTTCTGATTGGCTACTTTTATACACCGGCAGACTCTCTCCGGTCAATGAGGCTTCATTGACTGAAAGATCATTACTATGCACGATCGAACCATCTGCACTGATCATTTTACCTTCCTGCGTGATACAAAGATCACCCACGACTATTTCAGTAGTCGGTATATCAATAACTTTTCCTTCGCGGATTACTTTACTTAATGGCTCATTCAATTTTTGTAATGCCTCTAATGCTTTTTTGCTCCGGTGATCCTGATAGAAAGAAATTGCTGAAACTAAAAGTATTGCGATAAACATAAAAATAGCATCTCCATAATCACCAATTATCAGATAAATCGTAGAAATTGCATAGAGCAATATGAGCATGGGCTCTTTTTGGATATTGATCAAAAGATTAACCCAGGTGTATTTTTGGTTCTTACCGATTTGATTTTGTCCATACTTTTGCCTTGAAGCCACCACTTCGCTATAATTAAGACCTTTTAACTGAAGGGGGATATTGTAATCCATTTCACATCTAATTTATTTGAAAAGTAATTGATTATTCTGAATTCTGAGAATTAATGTTGTACTTTTTAAGCACACATTTTATTACTTTAATAATTGCTGGGTGTTTAATAAAGTTCGTAAATACAAATGTTACTTAATCGTATTCAATAGCAAATAATCTGGTCTATGCTTGTGGCAATCAAAACACAAAATTCAATGCATTTAATGGTGGTATTGGGATTCGTCGGTTTCTTTGCAGGAATAATTTTTACAATACCACATTGCCATTTTCGTCCAGTTCCCAAAATGGATTATAGGCAACTTCAAATAAATAGCCGTCCAGATCCTTGAAATATCCACTGTACCCACCCCAATAAACCTTTTGTGCCGGTTTTACAATTGTCCCGCCAAGGCTTACAACCATTTCTAATATTTCATCCACTTCTTTTTCACTTCTGGTGTTGTGCGAAATCGTAAGTCCCGGGAAGGTTGAAGGTTGATAGGTCAATGTCGTATCCGCTGCCAGCTCATGCCTGAGGTGTAAGGCCAGAATAATTCCGCCCATATCAAATAAAGCCAGATCTTCCAGACTTTTTTCTGATTTACTCCAGCCCAAGCCTTTTTCATAAAAATCCACTGCTTTTTGAAAATTTTCTGTGCCCAATGTTATTAGATTCAGTTTCTGTCTCATTGATCCCACTATAGTTGTTTCCATTCAAATTACAAGTCACCTAAAGCTTTTGCCTTAACTTCATCTTGATTGGTTTTGTCAAAATAGGCTAATGTGACGAAACAATGTGAATTATCCTGGCTCCCAATAGATAATTGAATGGTTCCATTGTCCGTTTCAAAAACCGAATAATATTCGCAGTCACCAGACTGGACTTTATACATTTTAAATGTATCACCCTCCAATAAAGATCCTTTAAATTTTTCACTATTCATTGATGGTTCGCCATATTTTTCAGTTAGCAATTCTTTTAAAGTAAAATAATTGCCCGAGAGTGATGACCAGGAATCAAGCTCTGGAAATAATACAACCACTTTATGAACCAAATCTTTTTGTTTTAATGTAGAAACCCCAATATTAATGTCTTTGTATCCGGCAAAATCACCTTTTAGTATTGCAAGGCCATCTCCCATGCTTTGAAGTATAAAACCTGCTTGTTTCATTTTTGTAACATATTCTTTCAGTGTGCCATCAATGGGTACACCCTTAAAGAGAAGATGGCCTGGTGTTTGGCTATAAACAATAGAAGAAGAAAGAATCAGGAAAATCACTGTAATTATAAATTTTGGCTTCATTATTAATGTTAAATTTTATTGGTAATTGATTTATTGTATAAAAAATTTATCCAAATAGTCTGACTTTTAAAATAGTTTACAGCCTTAAATATAATTATTTTTGGTTAATTCCGGTAGTAGAATTGGAAAACCAATTGATTTTTGTTCATCAGGCAAAAACGATAGAAACTTGTGATAAATAGCGGTTTTTGTCAGTAGAATTAGAAATTATGCATACGTTTAATTTAGAAAGGCTCACTTAGCATATTTATGTCCAGCTGATAGCGACTGATAATTTTCGAAAGACATAAATAATGTTTGTAAAGCGAAGTTTTAGTTAAGATTTTACTTCTTTGATGAAATAATAGATACATTGCTTTGCTTTTAAAGGTATATTTATCGAAGTTTCCAAAAAGTATAGCATTGTCTTTTCAGATGAGTGACATAACTAATTGAGGACTTTATTGTTTAAGCCTAAATAATATAAAACGAGGGATGAACTTTACCGGAGTTAAGAAATTTATTTTGCAGAAACTGAAGGATGATTTGCCCACACATCTTTCGTATCATAGTATTTTTCATGTGAAGGATGTACTCCAGGCGGCAACAACCCTTGGGAAAAGTGAAAAGCTGAACTCAAGTGATCTCACTTTGCTCAAGACTGCTGCGCTCTTTCACGATTCGGGTTTTCTATTCGGGCCAAAGGATCATGAGCTTAAATCCTGTGATATTGCCCGTAAATACTTGCCTGAATTTGGATATGATGATACACAAATTGATAAGATCTGTGGAATGATTATGGCTACCCGGATCCCGCAGACACCAAAAAATCACCTGGAAGAAATATTAGCAGATGCCGATCTGGATTATCTGGGGCGAGACGATTTTTTCGAGATAAGTAATTTTTTATTTGGAGAGATGAAGTTTTTTGGTGTGATTCACGATGAAGATGACTGGAACCGAATACAGGTAAAGTTTTTCGAAGCGCATCATTATTTTACAGATACTGCTATAATGAATCGAAAGCCACAGAAAGAAAAGTATCTGGAAATCATAAAAGAAAAATTAAATCACTGATTCCATCCTGTGCTCTTATGAGCTTAACTGCCGGTGGGGGTAGTATTCATCTTTTCAAGATAATACATTTTCAGTTTTCCTTTGTGTTTTGCATCAATCTCACCGCGATACACACATTCCGATTGATCTTTTATCAATAAATAGGTAGTCTCAGAAATATTAATCTTGCCGGGCTCGCTGCTTTGTTCCATGCGGGCAGCTGTATTGACAGTATCGCCCCAGATATCATAAGCGAATTTTTTTACACCCACTATACCGGCGACTACACTGCCTGAATGGATTCCGATCCGTATATCAAAGGTTTTTTCACCCAGCAATGCCCTTCTATTTATTACAAAATCACGGATTTCCAATGCTGCCTGAGCCACATGAGCCGCATGCCGGTTGTCAGTTAGTGGTAGTCCACTGACCGCGAGATATGCATCACCCACTGTCTTAATTTTCTCGATTTGATATCTGCCGATGATCTCATCAAATGCCTTAAAACAATGATGTAGCTCATCTACCAGTTCCTGAGAGGTCATCCGTTCACTGGCAATGGTAAAGTCCACGAAGTCAGTAAATAGTACTGTCACATGATCGAATTCATGTGCAGTGACAGCTCCTCGCTCTTTCAATTCTTTGCTCACTTCTTCCGGCAGAATATTCAGTAAGAGTTCATCACTGCGCTGTTTTGAAGCTCTTAGTTCATCCATTGTAGAATTGAGCTTTTTAAATGCTTTATTCTTGGCGTTTTCAAAGGCAATAGCCGCCCAGAATAATATCAGTGTCAAGCCTATTCCTGTAGTCAGAAAAAAAGCCTTGCTATACTGTGGCTCGATTTGTTGCGGAAATTGATATTCATTTGCATAAAAAATAAAAAAGAGTATCTGAACCAACAAAACGAAAATCAATGAGAATATGGCTTCTCTCTTATTCCATACCAGAACGGCAACAATGGGTGTGGTAGCCAGCCAGGCAAATAAATCGGATCTGAAACCACCAGTATAGAATACAGTCAACGCGATGGAAAGCGTGCAGCATACGAAATATACCGGATAGATAATGTTTGGATTGAATCCTCTCTTAAACAAAAAGAGGCAGGCAATAGTAACCACAAATAAGGGTAACTGTGAGACAATTCCACCCGGATAGTTGATTAAATAAGAGATGAAGGCATAGCTTAGATTGAAATAAGCGATGATTAACCAAATGATTATCGAGACATTGGCTTTCCGATAGATGTCCGCATCATCAGGGAGATTTACCGGTAAAAAATATCGTACAATATTTTTCATTTATCCAATTATAAAATATGATATAAAGTAACTAAGAAATATCCACACTCCCATCAGAATGCCGGCTAAAATAGAGAACCACCATTTCAACTTCCACGCCTTCGTATAGATGAATGGAAGTACAGCACATATCAGGCCTTCGCCCAATATTATGTAATAAGGCGTCTCTAATATCATTTTAGCAGAGGAAACGTACTGCCACCAATCAGCATATTTCGCCATGTATTCAAATGCAGGAATAAACAGCAAACCAATGATAAATGTCAATATAAATGTAGTGAGCGCAGTTCTTTTCTTCGAAATGAGATAGCCCAGATAACCTACCTGTACCAGGACAACTGCCCAGGCAAAAGGCATATAGGCCGGTGAAGCCCAAAGAAAAGGCTCACCGGGTGGATAGATCAGTGAATGTATACCATTAACCAGCCAATTGTCGGCTGACAGTTCGACAATGCCGGCCAGAATACCAAAAAGCAACAATTTTCTCAAAAATCTGTCCTGTCTGCGGATTGCATAGATTAATAATGTACTATACATACCGATAGATAGCATAAATGCTGTAACCGGGCCCCAGTCATACAACGCATCCAGTGCGGCAAAGCCTATCGTTACTATCATGGAAGTAAGGATGAACCCGGCTTCTCCACTCAACCGAAGTTTGTAATATATAAATTTGAAGATGCCATCAATCACATACAGGATTGCCATTAAGACAGAGATCACTTTTATCCACCAGGGGAATTCACTGCTGTAAGGTAGTCCTTTTTCATAGCGCCGCATGTCCCACCATTTCATAAGACTGAAAAACCAGGGATCATTAAATTCAAATATCTGTGCATAATCAGTCTTATGGCCGTCGGCATCTATGATACAATTCACAGCACGTCGGGCAGCTTCATTCGCACCTTCCATTGTAGCCAGGTCAGTATTGGTGCGGACATAATCGGATGCCAGAAACATATTGGGTATATCGGTAGAGGCTGTTGGTCTCAGACCCCAGGTGTTTATACTGTTGACCAATAAGGGCTCTTTGTCCACATTTTTATCCAGGTCATCACGCCATTTTATGTCCCGATCCAGATAGTAAAATTCGATCATACTGCGATCGATGACCTTTTTGCCATCCACATTGAGACTTTTTTCTAGCTGTTCCCATACATATTTTTCGACCGTATCTGCATTACAGTCTTCAGCCAGTTCATCTTTAAATTTAGTATGTGTCCAGTCAGAGATATCTACACTCAGGACACCTTTTACTTTGCCATTGAATCGCTTTTCCAGATCGTAATCTCCCCAGAATTGTACCTGAGATATTGCAGTCAATGCCCATTCACTATCACTGAAAATGATGTGCCCCTGATTGATCGCTACATCTTCATTGAGATAATACTGGATGCCGTTCATCCAGGCGACACTGGGGGCCAACTGCGTCAGGTAATCAAAACAAAGGTCAGCCTGCACTAATTCGTCTGTGACTAATTTTGCCATCTGTTCGATAGGACAGGCGAATAGATAAAAGTCACCGCTAACCTGAATTTCCTTCCTGTTTTCTTTATCAGAGTTAGGAAGTCTCACTGTGACACTTTCTACTTTACCTTCCTTTAGATTGATTTTTTTTGCCTTGGCATCATGGGTATATTTTACCCCCTGTGATAATAAGTATTCCTTCCAGGGATTGAGCCAGACATCATTAGTAGGACCATTGAGTACTCTGTCCGTATTGACCCAGGGTTGTAGTCCACAGTAGATCAGTTGCAGGACAATACTGCCGCCTGTCTTAGTAGATGCTGATTTGGCATTGGCAGCGACAAGTGTGCGGGTAAGACCGATCACTAACAGACTCCGATAGGTTTCTGAAAAGCGATCTGCCTCCATGTATTCCCACCAACCTATTTTTTCGTAATCATTATCACGTCGCACCCTGCATGTTGTGGCTAACTGAAGCATTCGCTCCAGGAAAAATTTCTTTTCCTCAGTGGTTAAACCGGTATCTGTATTGCCTTTCAGGCTTTTTAATTGCTGCTTCAAATTCACACCGGTATTTGGTAATCCTGAGTTGACAATGATACTGGGGATACCATAGCGTGCCAGCATTACTGATCGGGTAGGGACGAGATTAGCAAATACTCCACCGCTTTTTAATTTTCCATCCTTATCTTTAAAGGGTATCCTGTACATAGTGTCAGTTACATGGCGATAAAAACCCGGAAAAAACCGGAATCCATGTTCGCCCGGCAAATACTTGTCCGGATCTTGCAAGTTAGTTCCAGTCACATTTACACTACGCGCTTTGCCACCTACATATTCAGGATTGCTTTCATAAATCTCCACTTCAAACCCTCTGTCGATCAATTCATGTGCAGCACTCATGCCGGCTACACCACCTCCAAGGATAATGACTTTTGCCATAATAAATTTTTTTAGGGAATGTTATTTAATGTAAGACAGTGTTATTCTATTTTTTTTGTTGTAAATAATATCAATTAAATATAATAAAATATTGGATTATTGAAAAATTCAATATGAAATTTTATACTTGATGTAAATATAAGAATTTTCACAGACATTCTGTAATGGAAATCTATTTTTCATATTTCACGATAAATGTGGTTAAGTACAATTATAAGAAACCTGCAAAATAAAGGTGGAAGGTTTGATTGCAGGAAAGGTGGTGTCAGAATTGTGCATTAAATGAAAAAGAGATATATTGGATTTTCAAATTAATATTTATGCAGCGATTTTTGCAGGTTTTTAGCCTTATCGTTCTTAGCAGTTTCTCTTTCAGCTCATGTTTTGAAAAGGTAAACATTAATCCTGATGGGGTAAATGATACCGGTTGTAATGACATACTACATTGGGATGGTACGATGTTGTTTAATAATCCGGACAATCCATTCCTCCAGGAGATTCCAGATAGTGCAGTAATCCACCCAAATTCTCAACAGATGATCGACTTAATCAAGAGCCGGTGTGGTAATAATCTATCCAATACTTATGTAAATACCGGTGATTACAGTTTACCGGTTTATCTGGCTGGCGATATCACGCCCAGACGTGATGTGAATATCACATTGTATCCACCACCCGGTAAATCTGTGCTAAAAAGTGTACCAATTCCGCTTGGTGCCCGACCAGCCGCAGCCTCTGATGGGCATCTGGCTATAATTGATAAGGATAGCCGTTGTGTGTATGAATTCTGGATTTATAATAATTATCATGCAGGTAGTGGAAATGCAATGAGTCTTGATTCGAGTGGATGTTACAAAGATGGGCGATCAACAATTGCTGCCGGATGGTGTCAGTTGCAGGGTGTAATCTGGCCAAAAGAAATGCAACAAGGGGTAATTAATCATGCATTGTCTTTTACTATTCCAGTCACTAATGCCAATGGGTATGTATTTCCTGCTACACATAATGACGGTGCACTGCACGATAATCCTTATGCTGTTCCTGAAGGCACACTGATCAGGATTCGTCCGGATATAAATATTGATACTTTACCCGGAATTGGCCCAATGGAAAAAATTATTTATAGAGCGATACAGCGATACGGGATGTATTGCTCTGATACCAATGGTGCTGGACTGGGAATACGCGCCGTGTCTCCGGCATCTCTGCCTCCCAATTCATATCCGGCAGCTTTTGATATGAATAATGAATATAAAAATTTCTATATGAAGAATTTCCCATTTAAGTATCTGGAAGTGATATATACCGGGGAATTACAGCAGTTTAAGCCAAACAGACCTTATATTCATCATGGTTGTGCACAATGGAATTAGAATCAGGAAAATTATTTTTTTCAAAAAAATGTTAAAAACTATTTCCGGTTTCTGAATATTGCTTTTCTTTGCACCCAAGTTCTTTAAAAAGTATTCTTATCCAGAAAGGCAGAGGGAATTGACCCGATGAAGCCTTGGCAACCCTTCGGTATTTAGCCGGAGAAGGTGCCACGTTCAACCCTTCCATGTGGAGGGACAGATAAGTTAGAGTAAAGCGGAAAATATAATTAAGAAATATTGAAGCTCTTCTGACTTGTCGGAGGAGCTTTTTTTATTGCTCCTTCTACAAGTGTTGATTCTCTTGCAGATTTGGATTGGAAAAAATTTATCGAAGATTTTTTAACCATTTAATCCCAAAAAACAATGAAAGAGAGCACAAAAATTTTGCACAGTATCCCGGTTGATGAGTTGACGGGAGCTATTTCAACACCGATTTATCAGACATCCACCTATGTACAGGAAGCGCCAGGGGTCAACAAAGGTTTTGATTATTCACGGAGCAATAATCCTACACGTAAGACCTTGGAAGATTTAATTGCTGTCCTGGAAGGTGGTAGGAATGGATATGCCTTTGCCAGTGGTTTGGCTGCCATTGATGCAGTCGTGAAGTTACTGAGTAGCGGTGATGAAATCGTAGCAGTCGATGATATCTATGGCGGAGCATTCCGCTTATTTACGCACATCTACGAAAAATTTGGTATTCGGGTACATTATGTTGACAGTACAGAGACAGCGAATGTAGCTAATGCCATAACAGATAAGACAAAGTTGATCTGGATCGAGAGCCCGACCAATCCTACACTTAAGATAGCGGATATCAGTGAAATCGCACGAATCGCAAAGGCAAATAATGTATTACTCTGTGTCGATAATACATTCGCTTCACCTGCATTGCAAAAACCAATCACATTGGGAGCTGATATCGTCGTGCATTCTGCGACCAAGTACCTTTCCGGACATAGTGATCTGATCGCAGGACTGGTCGTCACCAATAGTGATGAACTTGGGGCAAAGATTAAATTCGTACAAAATGCGACGGGAGCAGTCCTGGCGCCTTTTGATAGTTGGTTGGTGATCCGTGGGATAGAAACCTTGGCCTTGCGTGCACAAAGACATTCCGAAAACGCACAGAAAATTGCAGAATTTCTATTAACTCAACCCTTTGTGAATCATGTCTATTATCCGGGTTTGCCAGGGCATAAAAATCATGATATTGCAGCGAAGCAACAGCGTTATTTTGGTGGTGTGGTCACTTTTGACTTAAAGGTAGATGATAAAGAAGCTGCCATTGATATCGTGAGTAATACAAAATATTTTAAGCTTGCTGAAAGCCTGGGTGGTGCAAAAAGTCTGATCTGTCTGCCTTGTGAGATGACGCATAAATCTACACCCAGAGAAAAAAGATATGAAGCTGGTGTGAAAGATAGTTTGATTCGCCTGTCTGTAGGGCTTGAAGATGTGGAAGATCTGATCGGTGATCTTGAGATAGTTTTGAGCCGGGTTAGTAAATCAATTGCTGAAGCAGTATAAACACAAGTCATGCAAAGAAGAAAATTAAAGATTGGTCTTTTTGGCTTCGGCTGTGTCGGTCATGGGCTTTATGAAGTGTTGAGTAAAACACCAGGACTTCAAACAGAAATCAAGAAAATTTGTGTAAAAAGCAGAGATAAACAAAGGGCGCTGCCGGATTCGTATTTTACCTATGATGCAGCTGATATTCTGGACGATGAGGAGATAAATACGGTGGTGGAGTTGATTGATGATGCTGATGCAGCATTTCAGATCGTTCGCATGGCGTTGGAGCGGGGTAAAGCTGTAGTGACAGCAAACAAAAAGATGGTCGCTGAGCATCTGGAAGAGTTGCTTTTACTGCAGCAGCGTTATAATACACAGATATTGTACGAAGCAGCCTGTTGTGCCAGTCTTCCGATCATACGTAATCTGGAGGAATATTATGACAATGACTTACTCGAATCGGTCGAGGGTATAGTCAATGGTTCGACGAATTATATTCTGACACGCACAGCCAATGAACAAATAAGTTATGATGATGCTCTCGCGATAGCTCAGGAGAAGGGTTTTGCGGAGAGTGATCCTTCGTTGGATACCGGGGGGTATGATGCGAAGTATAAATTGTTACTTTTAATTGCACACGCTTTTGGTGTAATTTGTAAACCTGACGAAATATTTAATGCAGGAATAGATAAACTCAGCGAACCTGAATTTAACTATGCACGGGAGAAAGGATACAGGATCAAGTTAGTAGCCTCTGCAGAGAAAAGCCCGGATGGCAAGATAACTGCTACTGTCCTTCCTAAATTTATCACGGCAGATGACAGGTTATTCACGGTCGGTGATGAATTTAATGGAGTGAAGACCCGATCCTATTTTAGCGATGTCCAGTTTTTTATGGGGCGTGGTGCCGGCGCATTTCCGACAGCCTCAGCTGTATTATCGGATATTTCAGCGTTGAGTTATGATTACAGGTATGAATACAGAAAGTTGAATAATGCAGACAGTCTGGCAGGCCCAGGAGAAATATATTTAAAGATTTTTATGCGACATGAAGTTGGCGCGGAAGTTCAGCCTTATTTTATTGAAGTCGCTGAAACTTATCAGAGTCATACTATTGCTTATATAATTGGGATAATTAACCTCGAGAATCTGAAATATCTCTCATCCAGAGTTGATTTGGCTATTTCATTTGTTTTGTTTGAAGTAGTCAATAGTGAATCTATTGCTGCAAATGAAGCAATGCATTTTCATTATAAGATGGCCGTGTCTGCCTGAGACAGATATTTTAATGGGAGAATTATTTTAGAATTTCCATTTCTCTTAATGCCTTAATGGTTTAGAAAAATTCACTGCAAATAAATTTGAACCATTAAGAAATTAAGAGCATTAAGCGTCCTGTCTCAATGGCTCTATGTGCCTTAATGGTTTGAGAAAAAAACCTTAATGAATCTTAATGCCTTAATGGTTTGAGAGAAAATAACACCTTAATGAATCTTAATACCTTAATGGTTTAAATCATCTAAATCAGTAAATACCACAGACTCTGTTGGATCCATCTGCGGTCAGTATTCCAGCGAGAACCAATCTTATCCATGATTTGATTGAAAGTGACGGGTTCTTTCTTAGATGGTTTCTCGATTGGGTCTTCAAACACACACTGAGTCTTGACATCAGTAGCAAACCAGGTGGTATTTAATCTGGGCATGACCAGACCGAGTATCATGCCGGGAAGATTACCAAAAGATTCAGGTCCAGAAGGACTGGCGATATCCTCAGCATAGTATGCGATGACATACAGTGAGTCGTGGATGATAGTAGTGGCGCGGCGACAGCTATATCCCGCGATGTCCCTGTATTCATTCGTGATCTTCCAGTGGAAATCATGAATCGTATCCTTGATAAAAAAATCATCTTCGAAGACTTGTTTCATGCTGAATTGCTGATGCTTATCGAAGTCTTTATATACGATATTCTTCATCCCGGCATCATCATCCCACATCATCGAATTTGTCTTCATACTGGAGGAATATTTGTACAGACTTTTGCCAGTTTCAAACTCCAGTTTGAAATAATCTGTTTTAAATTTATCCGAACCTTTCAGGTAGGACTCCAGAAATGAACTGTTTTTCATAGTTTGTTTGGCCCGCTGATGGAGATTTATTTGTCGCTCAAATTTAATAGTGCCACAGGCGATCACACCCTGAGCGTTTACAAAGGATGGTGCAAGTATGATACAGAGAAATATAAATTGTATTATATAGCTGTTAATTTTCATTTTTTATCGTATTTCTAAAGTTATACACTACGGACAAGTAAGAATAGCGCTGGATTGTATTGTAAGTAGTTTCTGAAATGCTCTGCGTTCCTGAATATCTGTTGAATCCTTTATTTTGGTTTAATATATCCTTCACACCAAGTTTCAACTGGAGATTTTCATTTTTTAATAAATTATAGCTCAGTGACGCATTCCAAAGAATCTGTTTAAATTCTTTGTCATATGTATTCTGTGGATTTTGCTGGATATAATTAACATCAGAATTAATTGATAATTTTTTAGTTATAAAATATTTTACGTTTCCACTTAATTCGTGTGAATAATATTGAATTTTATTTTGAATGATTCCACCTCTGGTGAAATTCCAATCCGGACTATATCGTATTTCAAATTCGATTTTATCTTCGCGCTCCCATGAGAAATTAACATTGGGACCCAGGCTGGAATTTTTAATTATGGTCTTATAGTTATTGATATATGACACATTGTTTGAATAATTGGCATTAATACCTATACCATATTCAATTTCCTTATTTAATTTAAAATTAAAATCGGTGTACATATAGGCGTTATAATTTCCATCTGCATTGATGTAAGTAGTAGTATTCCTACCTGAAATATCGATATATGATGTGGGGATGATATCATTGAAGGTATTACTAAAGCTCAGATTACCCCAAATACTGTTGCCACTGAGCATTTCCCATTTATTATACGACAGTGAAATATTCTGATTATATTTTTGTTTGAGATCCGGATTTCCAACAGTAACTTGCAGTGGGTTTGAGTTATCCTGCAAAGGCTGAATTTGGGTTATATCCGGCGGTGTTACGGTTCCCCGGTAATTGATATACATGCGTTCGGATCTGGTAAAGTTATAGGAGGCAAATACTTGTGGCACCCAACGATTGTTATGATATTTTTGTGTAGTATTTGTTAGAATATTGGCAAGATTATACCTGATATTGTGAAATTCACCTCCTAAGCCTGCGTTCCATTTATCGTTTTTATAGTTTATAGCAGCAGTAGCATTATTATCAATGGTATGATAGGTAAAATTATTGGATAGTGAATCTACGAATTGATTATACAGTTTTTGTTCATCATCAAATTCGTAAGAACTGCGGGCAGTTGCCTGATCATTGATGGAGGTTCCGGCGGATAATGTTACTTTAAATTTATCATTCAGTGGTTCAGTGTGATAGAGTGAAGCAGTGATGGTATTTGTATTTAATTTATCTTCCCGGAGTTGCTTCCAGATACTATATGAATTCTGTGCATAAAAATTATTTACGCTGTATAGATAGCTTGTATCTGTGCTTTCATTACGGGCATAATAAGCATTTAAAGAAGTTGATCGGTCCTTTTTCTTGTATTTTTTCTGTATGAAAAGCCTGTTACTCCATTTAGTTTCATCACCTTCGAGTGAATTATTTCGTTTGACTTCAGAGAGCAACTTATTTTCATTATTCTCATTCGCCTGGTGATAGGATGAAGTCCCACCCATATTTGCCAGACTATAATTGAATGTGTAGTCTAGTGTCGTACTGCTGTCTATATCATAGGTGATTTTTGCCTGACCGGAATGTTTGTTATTTGTTTTCACCTGTGACAGACTATCGTAATTATTTAAAAACGAATTTGGTAGGAACTGTTGTGTATAGGAGTGTTGCGTCAAATCAATGGATCGGTCAGAGTAACCATAATTCAGATTGATTTTAAGTTTATTTTTAAAGAATTTATTAGAGTAAGAGCCACCAAGTGCTTTTGCCTCCGGTTTACCTTTCCCATTGTATTGTCCATCCCAACTCAGGTCATCATCACTACTATTGTACGTAACCATCATCATTCCGTCTGCAAACGAAACATTATTATTATTACCCATATATTCCCGGCTATCTCTGAATGAGAGGTTGACACTGCCTGTATTCGACAGGATGCCATAGAGTGCATATTTGGCATTTCCTTTGTAATACTGTGCCAATATTGATTCATCATAATAAAATGGTTTCAAGCCAGCAGTCGCATTAATTTTGCCGAAATAACCCTTTTTATAATTTTCCTTTAATTGCAGATTAATAACCTTCATTTTCTGACCATCATCCAGTCCTGTTAACTGTGATTGTTCGGATTTCTGATCAAAAACCTGGACTTTATCTACCGCTTTTGCCTGAATGTTTTTTGTAGCAATGGTCGGATCAGTACCGAAAAATTCATCCCCGTCCACGTACACTTTCTGGACAGTCTCGCCCATTGCCTTAATTTCGCCCTTTGAATTGACCTGTATTCCCGGCAGTTTCTTTAATAAATCTTCTGCATTAGCGTTTTTACTAACTTTAAAACTATCGGCTTTGAATTCAATAGTATCACCCTTGATTTTTATGGTACTCTGATCTATGATGGTCACTTCATTGAGGAGCATATCCTGCTTGTACAATATAGCAGTGTCACGAAATATTTTACTATTCTTTCCTGCCACTGTAATTTCATCAGAATTAATCAGAAAACCCGGATAGGAATAAAATATATTCATCTTGCCGGTATCCACCCCGGAAATGCTGTAATATCCCTTATAATCAGTACGGGAGAATCCCATCAACAGCGAATCACGATCTCTGACAATTGAAATGCTGGCATTCGCCACGGGCAATGAATTGAGCTGGTCCTTGAGATAACCACTGATTGTATTGTTTTGACCTTGGAGTGTTAACTGAAGAATGAAAGTAAATAAGATCAGGTAAAAGGCTTTTTGCATCGTATGGATTTAGTCAAATAATAACTTATTAAGCAAATTTTTCATTGTACGAAATTGAATAAAACTATGTAAACTGTTCTATTTGGCGACTATTTATCGACCAATGATAATAAATACCTTATAGTAATGGCAAATTTTTAGAGGAAAAAATTTACTCTTTTGCACGTGGATGAGCATTCTTGTAAATCTGTTTGAGCCGGCCAGGTGAATTATGCATATAAACCTGGGTAGCAGCGAGATTGGCATGACCCAAGAGCATTTTAATCGCATTAATATCTGCACCTGCATCAGACATGTGTGTGGCAAAAGTATGGCGGAGCAAGTGCGGGTTGTGTTTTTCCAGATTTGGGACAGCAGACAAGGTCTTGCTTACCATGGAATAAACCAGTTTTGGGTAGAGTGCTTTGCCGTTTTTACGCAGGAATAAATGGTCGTCTTCTTTCACTACTTCATTATCCCGTCTGTCCTGATACGCTTTAATTTTTTTTAGCAACTCTGTGGGAATCGGGACTAAACGTTCTTTTTTTCCTTTGCCGAATACTTTTATCAGACTCCGGGCTGTATCGATATCGCCATCTCTGAGTGCGATCAACTCCGATCGGCGCAATCCACACGTATAGAATAGGACGATAATGGTATGCACCAAGACATCATCATAGTCAGACTCTGCAGATAAATCATCAGGATGCAGGATCTCCTGCATATTCGATTCAGGTACATACGCAGGCAAACGTTTTGGTTGCTTGAACCGACGGACTTTGGTCATGGGATCCGTAGTGATAATACCCATCTTACGACAATATTTAAAGAAAGTGCTCAGCGCAGTAATCTTGCGATTCAATGACCGGTGCGAAAGCTTATTTTCCAATAGTGAGACTATCCAGGCGCGAGTGTGCATCGAAGAAATACCATTGATTTCGTGTGTCTGATAAGTGATGACGCAAAAACTGTGAAATGCCGTCAGATCACTTTCATAATTGATTACAGTGTGTTCACTGTATCTTTCTACACCACGCAGATATGAGGCAAATTTAACAATACATTCAGTCAAAAGCATCTGTAAATATATTACAAATAAATTATATATGAATGATTATGATAAAGTATATAATTATTTACTTCACATAAAAGCTCAATAACAATTTCTCTATCGATCCGTAGTCTTAGTAAGAGTTTAATTTACGTAACTATTCACCTTAAACCAATTGAAATCAGCAAATGTAATATTGTACCAAAATAATGGTAGTGGTAACCCAGTATGGGTGGAATATTTATTAGCCTGGGGTTTTAACCCCGGGGTTGGTTAACGAATAAAGATTTGTTTGGCGCTATTTTTGCCTGTTTCTATTAAATTTGATATCACCGGAATAGTCTTAATGCAAAAATCGTGACAAACATGATGAAAAAGTATTTGAGGTGAATAGTTACTAATTTACTATCCACTTTTTTACTACACTCACACCGGTCTTCGTAGAATGAATCTGTACAAAATATATGCCCGGTCTTAATTCAGGAAGGCGAATCATGCCAGTTGAATTATTTACAAGGCTTATAATCCGCTTTCCATTGGCAGAAACAATCTGAATACTTATATCACTTCCCCAATCCGGAGTCAAATGCAGATTTGCCTGATTAGATGATGGATTTGGCACAATTTCAACATCAGATTCAGTATTTGTTTTTGATATACCTGTTGTCGTGTAAGTAGCAGAGGCGTAAATACCATTGCTCATCGCAAAATGTATTCCACTGCGATTCTGAATTAATTGACCGGCTAATACAGCATATTCATTAACACCCGGCACAGCGGCTGTGTCAATATATTCTGTGCCTGAAACCAACGAGGTGTTCAGCAATTTATAATTATTATCACTCTTTGATTTCCTGAAAATAAAGTAATCAACATTGGGATCCGGCGCAGCAGTCCACTGAAGTGTGAAGGCTGGCCCTGTACCGGTAATTGTCAGATCAGTGGGTGGGAGTAAGCTATTTACTCTTAGCGTCGGATCTCCCATCAATCCCATGTGTACCCATTTTTGGGCATACGAAACAGAGTATTTGTTATCCGCATTCATCGAGGTCTTTGCACTCTCACCGATGGGGAAATTAGCGGCCATCTGATGGAAAAACCAGTCCGGGCGGCCAGCCCAGGCGCAGGTAAGCAACATACCTTTTGATGCTAATGCACTGCGCATGAAATTATTCTGACTATCCCAGTCCCCCAGATAGGAACCAAAGAGCATCGAAAAGACTACATTGACACTATCATTTGCGAAGTCATTGGAATTACCAATACCTGAAGCGCTGTTGTAGTATCCTCCACCACATCCATACCCCCACAGATAACTTTGATTAGCTGATAATCCCAAAAAATCGCCTTCTTCGATCAGTGAGTCGGCCATGAATTGCCGGCCGACCATCCAACCATTTGCTGCGAAAGCTTCACCACTGAAATAACCGAAATTGTCATCTATGAGGCTGCGCTCAGCTGGTCGGATGCTATTACTGCGAAAAGCATGATCCTTATCCAGATATCGTTTTGTCAGAAACAATTCATCATAAGCTGCATTGACATCGGTATATACGGGTAGGTTTGACAGATCTACCCGTCCCACCCAGAGTTCCACGCCGGAGTTCAGTATGCTGGCATCGAATTTACCATCACCGGGGATGTTTCTATTTTCTTCTCTGTCGGGTGGATTGGCGGATTCATCGGTGTCAACAATGTTGTCTGTAAAATAATTTGCATTCAGATCACCATAATAACCATCTGCCGGCCATGCGCCCAGATGATTTGGGTGGCCATCGGGATTGATCTGTCCTGAATAGGGTACAGGGATGTGTCCTAACAAAAAGACACCGGCCAGCGGCGCATCGCTGCTATTATTATACACATGCAGGATGGTATCTTTCACAGTGGCCACCTGTTCGTCTTCATTGATTACAATTTTTTCAATGGTCCAACCTTCGAGCTCTGCATCAGT
>CAZGKN010000005.1:0-3336 GCA_964525915.1 uncultured Saprospiraceae bacterium
CGGTATATTCGCCGATGGATCCGCCGGAAGCGTATAAACCCATGGGAGTAGAAACTGTATTGTATGAAGAAATGCATCCGGTACTTCAGCATTTTATGGATGAACACAAAGGCACGAATGATAAAATAGACCTGCTGGAAGCTGCATTAATTGGAATGCGTAAGGAAGGGATTAGTAGAAGCACCAATAAAGATCTGGGGGAATTTTTTGCATTTCTGGATGATTCAATTGTGATGCACAATCTAAAAGAAGAACGAGTCCTCTTTCCTATCCTGCATGACCGGATGCTGGACAATGGTGAGCATGGTACCGGACCAATTCCTGATACCGCAGTAGATATGCTGGAGAATGATCACATAAAAATGATGGAGCTCGGCACACTTACATTTAGCCTGATGGGAATAGCGTCCCGCATCACAGATCCAGTGTCCTATGCCTTGCTGGTTGATACTGCGATCGAACAGGGACTCTCATTGGTAGAGTTACTTCGACTGCATATTTTCCGTGAAGACAATGTGGTGTTTCCGCTGGCACATAAGTATCTCACTGCAGAAGATTATTCAAAAATAACCCGGCAGATGAAGCGATATTTTTCAATAGAGCTATAAGTAAATGCTGATGTATCTTTAGCGTATAATGCTGACAGACCAATATAACCGGAATCATACTTACCTGCGGATATCACTTACTGACAAGTGCAATCTGAGGTGTACTTATTGCAATCCGGTAGATTTGCCTAAGGGATATTTTGCCCATTTCAATAAAATGTCCCCGGAAGAAATTGACTATATCGCCGGAATTTTTGTTTCGCTGGGAATTACCAAGATAAGACTCACCGGAGGAGAGCCCCTGGTCAGAAAAGATGCCGGAGAGATTATACGACGGTTGTCCGGGCATCAGGTAGAGCTAACGATTACGACCAATGGTGTATTTGTCCACGAATATCTGGATATATTCAAAGCTGCCGGTATCCGGTCAGTTAATGTCAGCCTGGATTCACTGGACAGAAATAAGAACCAAATCATCTCCGGGCGT
The DNA here is from genome assembly GCA_964525915.1 of uncultured Saprospiraceae bacterium. Classification (GTDB taxonomy): domain Bacteria; phylum Bacteroidota; class Bacteroidia; order Chitinophagales; family Saprospiraceae; genus Parvibacillus. The sequence goes on from CAZGKN010000005.1 coordinate 1,036, forward strand.
GATGAATATGACCGGATCAGGGAGAATATCGATTTATTGCAGAGGAATGACTTTCATGTCAAGGTGAATACAGTTATTATGAAAGGTGTCAATGATAATGAAATACCTGACTTCATCGCCTGGACAGCCCGACAGCCGGTACATGTCCGCTTTATAGAGTTCATGCCCTTTACCGGCAATCACTGGTCACAGGACAGCGTATTTTCACATCAGGAAATACTGGATCGTATTGGAGCAATATATGAGTTTGATCAATTGAAGAGAAGCAAGAATGATACCGCGATGAAATATGCAATCCCTGGTCATCCGGGTACCTTTGGAGTCATTAGTACGATGAGCCAGCCTTTTTGTGGTGATTGCAATCGTCTGCGACTGACTACGGATGGTAAGATGAAAAACTGCCTATTCTCACGAACAGAAGTTGATCTGCTCAGTGCGATGAGAAAGGGCGAAGACATAGTGCCATTAATACAGCAGTGTGTATGGGATAAAAAAGAAGCCCTGGGCGGACAATTCACTGCCGGAGTTCAGGAAGTTGATGCCGCTGCCATTCAAAACCGAAGCATGATACAAATCGGCGGGTAAATTAAATTCAGACAGTATGCGTATTTTACTTACCGGAGCAAATGGATATATAGGAATGCGATTATTGCCGGTATTGGTAGAAGCCGGATATGAAGTAACCTGTGTGGTCAGAGACAAGAATCGATTTATCCCTTCAGAAGATTTGCTTGAGAAAATCGAAATCATCGAATTTGACTTTTTGCATCCTGAAGATGCTGTTCAACATTTTAAAACAAGGCAATTCGACGTAGCCTATTATCTAATTCATTCTCTGGGAGATACTTCTACTACACTCAAAGAGTATGAACTTCGCTCCGCTGGATGCTTCGTGCTGGTAGCACTGCTTACACAGGTAAAACAAATCATATATCTGAGTGGTATCAGTAATGAAGTGAAGCTGTCAAAGCATCTGACAGCCCGAAAGGTAGTAAAGGATGTGTTTATTAAATCAGGTATTCCCTATACTATATTTGAAGCTGGAATAATAGTAGGATCAGGTAGTATCTCCTTTGAGATAATTCGTGATCTGACTGAAAAACTGCCCATTATGATTGTCCCCAGGTGGCTCAATTCCAAATGTCAGCCTATTGCGATCCGAAATGTAATTTATTATTTACAACACTGCATTCTCAATACACAGACCTATTTTAAAACCTTTGAAATTGGTGGACCGGAAGCCTTTAAATATAAAGATATGTTGATGGGCCTTGCCGAAGTCCGGGGGTACAAGCGCTATATTATAACTTTTCCAGTACTATTTCCCGGATTGTCAGTGTACTGGCTCTATTTCACTACATCAGCTAATTTCATAATCGCAAAGCAGTTAGTGATGAGCATGAAAAATGATGTAGTGTGCAAAGAATTTTCAATTCGCGACATTATACCACAATATCTGATTCCGTATAAAGAGGCGGTCCAGATGGCTTTCCGTCGGATAGAGCAAAATATGGTGGTCTCCAGTTGGACTGACTCTGCATCCAGTAGTCTGCGCCACCTGGATGTGAATCAGTATATAAATGTACCAGTCAATGGATGTTATACGGACAGAAGATGGACAGAAATACCTAAAGATCAGGTGGAGGAAGTAGCTAATCGCTTTTTTAGTATCGGTGGCGAGAAAGGGTGGTATTACGCAGATCTCTTGTGGCACATGCGAGGTGTATTGGATAAATTGGTCGGCGGTGTGGGTCTGAGTCGTGGCAGGCGCAGTAAGATTAATATCGAGGCCGGGGATACCATTGATTTTTGGCGGGTAATTTTAGCAGATCACAAGAAACACCGATTACTCCTGTTTGCTGAGATGAAACTTCCCGGAGAGGCTTGGTTGGAGTTCGCTATCGTGCAAAACGAAAACCGCTGTATATTAAAGCAAGTGGCTACTTTCAGGCCAAAAGGTATTTTAGGAAGAAATTATTGGTATGCCATGCTCCCGTTTCATTATTTCATATTCAGAAATATGCTGAAGCGAATAGCCGGAAAAGATAAATTATAAGGGAGAAGGTAAAAGGGAGAAGGTAAAAGGAAAAAGGAAAAAGGAAAAAGTATGATTTCAGTTAGGGAAGCAAAGGCATTAATCTGTGAGCGGTGTAAACCACTTATCCCCAGACTAATACCACTGGTAGAAGCAGGTGGATTTACATTAGCTGAGGCACACTATGCGCCCATCGATCAGCCGCCTTTCGATCAGTCTGCGATGGATGGATATGCGTTTGCTTTTTCAGCCTGGGATGGTTTTTC
>CAZGKN010000005.1:3346-48664 GCA_964525915.1 uncultured Saprospiraceae bacterium
GCTGTTGTAGGTGAAGTACAGGCAGGAACCTTTTATACTGGCCATCCGGGCCCACAGGAAGCGTTGAGGATATTTACCGGAGCTGCTTTGCCTTCAGGGATGGATACCGTGGTAATACAGGAGAAAGTTTCGCTGTCCGGTGATAAAATTAATATCACCGATACTCAAATAAAGAGAGGGAGTAACGTGCGTTTACGTGCTTCCCAGACCAGGGCCAGAGACATTGCGCTGGAAGCCGGCTGTAAGCTTACACCTGCAGCAGTCGCATTTTTGGCGGGTTTTGGCTACGACCGGGTGTCGGTCTATCCATCACCCTGCATTGCAATTATCAATACCGGAAAGGAGTTGACGCCGCCCGGTCAGAAATTAAGTCCAGGTACTATTTTCGAATCTAATTCCTATAGCCTTCGTGCTGCATTACAGGAATGGGGAGTCAAACCTTGCGCAGTCGAAATGGTGGATGATCAGGAGACAGTGATAATTGAAGCGATAAGACGACATTTGGATAAAGACATTATCATCCTGACCGGTGGTGTATCTGTCGGTGATTATGACTTTGTCACGTCAGCATTGGAAAGCTGTGGCGTCACGAAAGTTTTTCATAAAGTACGGCAAAAACCGGGCAAACCCCTCTATTTTGGCTATTTTCAAGACACTTTGGTTTTTGGATTACCCGGTAATCCGGCATCAGTGCTCACTTGTTTTTATGAATATATTACGGAAGCGCTGTCAATCCTGACACAAAGGAAGTGTTCTCAAAGAATGTCTTTACCCTTAGCAGCAGATTATATTAAGAAGCCGGGGCTGACCTGGTTTATGAAAGGTCAGATACAAGGCGATGAAGTAAGGATCCTGGATGATCAGGAGAGCTACAAACTCAATTCATTTGCACAGGCAGACTGTATCATTGAACTGGATGAAGAAAAAGAATTCTTCAAAAAATCAGATTTGGTCACAATTAGAAAAATATAAATAAATCTATGCTAATTAATAATAAAATATACTTATCCTTGATTTTTATTATTTTATTTTCAGGGTGTAATAATCCCGATTCTTCAGGCTCCATGCTTACACAAGCAGAAAAAGATAGTGCGGCGCTGTGTATAAAACCGGTGCCACCAGCAGACAGTGCAAAGTTTATCAGCCAATCCATCAAAGTGTATGGTGCCGTAAATAAAGAAATAGAGTTAACTGTAGATTCGCTCCGAAAGATGAAGACAGTAGCGCTGGACAGCTTTCAGGTAGTATGTGAGAGTGGTGCAGAAGGAAGTAAAAGTATGATGAGCAGAGGCGTATTGCTGAGAGATATTTTGAAAAAAGCCGGACTGAATATTACAAATCACAAAGACCGTAATTTTGCGATTATCGCCCGGGCAACTGATAATTATAAAGCGACATTCTCCTGGGGAGAGATATTCAATAATGCGACCGGTGACCATACTATCGTTTTGTATGAAGAGAACGGTAAACCCATCCGCAAATTTGGTGAGATGAAGCTCATCTGTACGAATGATATTAAGACCGGTCCACGCCAGGTTGTATGGCTAAAAGCCATTGAGGTGACACGGGTGAATTAAGTATGAAATAATGAGTTTCGAGACAATAAGTTTATTCTTTCTGATCCTGCTTTTTGCGATTGCATTTTTGTATTCATCGGTAGGACATGGCGGCGCGAGTGGTTATCTGGCGCTCATGGCACTGTTTTCAATGGCACCGGAGACCATGCGGCCTACGGCTTTAGTTCTGAATATTTTTGTAGCAGGAACCGGATTTATCCAATATTACCGGGGTGGGCACTTTCGTTGGTCATTATTCTGGCCCTTTGCGATAGCGTCTGTTCCAGCTGCTTTTATCGGAGGTCTGTTGAAGCTGGATCCGGGTATGTACAAGATTATTCTGGGTATTCTTTTGCTTTTTTCGGTGTATAGATTACTGATAGATAATAAGGATTTGCAAAAACACAGGAACAAACAGAATCTTCTCCTTTCAGTAATAATAGGAGCGGTCATTGGCTTAATTTCAGGGATGATCGGTATCGGTGGTGGAATTATACTCAGCCCGGTAATCTTGCTCTTGCACTGGGGCAATATGAAACAGACTGCTGCTGTGTCTGCCCTATTTATTTTGATAAACTCTATCTCCGGCCTTACAGGAATGATTATGCAGGGTGTGCATTTTAATCCGGATATGGTACTGATGGTGATCATTGCATTTTTTGGGGGACTTGCCGGCTCTTATATTGGCTCTATACGAATGAGTAATGTGAATTTAAAACGATTGTTGGCAGTAGTGTTATTATTGGCTTCAGTAAAACTCCTGTTTGCATAACAGGTATTATTTATTAAAAATACACTATTATTATGAAAATATCGGTAAAATAAATATTCCAGTATGACGATACACATTCTCTTTTTCGGTCAGTTAGCAGAAGTTACCCATGTGTCTTCGATGCAGCTGGATGATATCCATGATACCGATATTCTTGCCGTTACGCTTCAAGGGCGGTTCCCAATAATGGCCTCAATAGAGACTTTAGTCGCGGTCAACAGGAAGGTGATCAGGGAGAAAACAGAGTTAAACGATGGGGACACTGTGGCAATTTTACCACCATTTTCCGGAGGATAATTGGATCAAATGGCAGGAGATTTATTCGAACGGTACAATCGACAGACAATATTGCAGGGATGGGGTTTCCCTGCACAGGAATGCTTGCAGAAAGCCAGGGTCCTGGTGCTCGGTGCAGGTGGACTTGGTTGTCCGGCTTTACAATATCTGGCGGCTGCCGGAGTAGGCCACATTGGAATCATAGATTTTGATGTGATTGAGTTATCCAATTTGCAGCGTCAGACACTGTACACCACAGCAGAGATTGGTATGAAGAAAGCAGATTGCGCTGCCGAAAGAATTATAGCTATAAATCCTGAGATAACTGTAACATCAATTCCTGTCCGGCTTACAGCTTCGAATGCTATAAAATTGATACGCGGTTATGATGTAGTATTAGATGGTACGGACAATTTTGCCACACGGTATATGATCAATGATGCCTGTGTGTTACTCGGGATACCACTGATATATGGCGCTGTATATGGATATGAAGGACAGGTGAGTGTGTTTAACTATGCACAGGATGCAACTTCTCCGGTAGTCAATTACCGGGATTTATTTCCGGTTCCACCCGATCCGGAGTATGTTCCATCCTGCAACGAGGCAGGCGTGATAGGAGTGTTGCCGGGAATAATCGGCACCATGCAAGCGGCAGAAGCGCTGAAGGTAATAACCGGTGTCGGGCAGGTGCTTAGTGATTCCTTGCTTTCGTATAATCTATTGACACAGACGAGTTATGTGATTAGCATAACGCCGCATCCGGACAGGCAGATGAATTGCCCGGTTGATGTAACGGCGTTTGAAAGGTTTAACTATGATTGGTTTTGTCACAGTGCGGATTTGTCCTGTGAAATTACAGCGGACACACTGGAGTCGTTGTTGGTAGCCAATGACGTAGTAGTTATCGACATCAGAGAGGCAGGAGAAGAACCTGTGGCAACCTATCTCCAAACATTGAAGCTGCCAGGCAGTAGATTTACGCCGGAAGCGTTAATTGATTTAAAGGAAAAAGATATTGTAATTGTTTGTCAGACAGGCAAGCGTAGCCTTAAATTGTGCAGAGTGCTGAGAACTAAATTTCCCGAATGGTCAATATTCAGTTTGTCCGGAGGTGTTCTGAATTGGAACCTACATCAACTGTCGCAAGGTATTCTTAAATAATCAAAATAAAATGGACGGGAAAAAGAAGAAAAATGTATTTGTTAGCGGTGCGATTTCACCAGACTTTATTGCCTCTTCCATTGCAAAGCATAGTACTAAGACTGAAATAGGCGCACATGCTATATTTCTGGGACAAGTACGAAATGATATTGTCGGTCATCAGGAAGTATCAGCTATCGAATATACATCATATCCGGAGATGGCAGCGGAGAAAATGGATGAGATCAGGGAAGATGCATTCCGGGAATTTCCGCTCATCTGTATGCATATCTATCATAGTCTGGGGCGGATAGCTGCCGGCGAAATATCTTTGTTTGTTTTTACTTCTTCCGCACACAGAAAGGCAGCTATGCAAGCCTGTGATAAGATTGTAGAGCGAATAAAGAATGAAGTACCCATCTGGGGAAAGGAAATCTTCACAGATGAAAATTATCAATGGAAGGTTAATAAATAAAAATCAGTATAAAATAAATTAGTTAAAAACAAACCCAAAAATCCAATGGTTGATATAACAAAAAAGAATTATTCACATCGTATCGCAATAGCTCAGGCTGTGGTTAGAGTCGGAAAGCCGGAAACTATTGAAGCGGTTCTTAATAATACAGTGCCGAAGGGCGATGTGCTGGAAGCCAGTCGTATAGCCGGACTCTTTGGTATAAAGCGGACGTCGGACATGATACCGGATTGCCATCCATTGCCGGTGGAGTACGCCCATATCAGTCATGTAGCCGCGGGTCTGGAGATTTGTATCACAGTGGAGGTACATACGATATATCGCACCGGAGTGGAGGTAGAAGCCATGCATGGTGCGTCAGTTGCGGCACTCACCATCTACGACATGTTGAAGCCAATTGATAAAAATATTGAAATAAAAGAAATAAAACTGATTAATAAAAAAGGGGGCAAATCGCAGTATGTTGATAAGTTATCCAGAGAACTAAGCGCTACAGTCATCGTCTGTTCAGATAGTGTTTCTGCAGGAAAGAAGGAAGATAGCGCTGGCAAAGCAATTATCTCCATGCTTGGAAAATGGGGAATTAATGACTCAAATTATCTGGTCATCCCCGACGATCTGATTATGATCCGCGAAAAAGTACTGGAGTATCATAATCAGGGCGCGGATCTGATCATATTGACCGGCGGGACCGGGTTATCAGTGACTGATGTCACGCCGGAGGCCCTCAGGCCATTACTGGACCAGGAAATACCCGGACTCGGCGAAGCTGCCCGCAGATATGGTCAGGACAGAATGCCTTATGCGATGCTCTCACGGAGTTTTGGTGGTCTGAAAGGTAAAACCCTGATTCTGGCGCTGCCAGGCTCTACCAGAGGCGCGGCTGAAAGCATGGAGGCACTTTTCCCATCAGTACTGCATATATTCAAAATCCAGGAACATTCAGCGCACGAATAAATGATGCGAAATATAATTCTAAAATAGACTAATATTTTTTAAAATAGACAAAAGTACTTCTGTCAATAGTATAGACTCCCTTTCCTGTCGGGACAAGTTCAGCCTGCTTATAGCCTTGTATCGAAAGTTCATATTTATACAGGCCACCTATAAATCCCTTGCTGCAATTGTTTTTTGCCATTGTTTGAAAAAAATTTCCCCTCTTTGTAACCTTTTTTAGGACGGACGACTCTACTGTTCATTGATAATAATTAAAATTAAATAAAATGAAAAGTAGAGTATTAAACAACATGGAAAATTTGAAATTACCCCGATTTGTATTTATTTTAACGCTATTAAGCGGATTATTGTTTCTGCAGAGTTGTGACAAAGAGGATATGACTGATCATGACCACGCAGTCACCACCAGCTCGAAGTATATCCAGTTAAATCAGGGCTTGCGTCAACTCTGGTCTGATCACATGCAATGGACATACAGTACTGTAGAAGCATTTTTCCATCAGAATGATCAATTAGAGCCCCGATTGAACCGCTTACTGCAGAATCAAAAGGATTTAGGTGCAGCAATTGTTCCTTATTATGGGCAGGCAGCGGGTGATCAATTGGCTGCATTGTTGACTACACATATTCAGCAAGCTGTTCCTGTACTTACTGCGGCTAAAGCCATTGACCAACAGGCATTGGACAAGGCACTGGCTGATTGGTATGACAATGCTAAGCAGATTGCTGACTTTCTATCCGCCGCAAACCCAACCTACTGGCCTGCATCAGCTACAGAACCGATGATGAAAGAGCATATCAGCACTACCGTGACTTATGCTGTTGATCTGCTAAAAGGTGATTATGCGCAATCAATAATCGATTATGACAAAGCATATCAGCACATGATGATGATGGCAGACGTGCTCTCTGATGGTATTTCAAAGCAATTTCCTGAAAAATTCTGAGAGCTATTTCCTTTGTGATCATTATTACATCCAGAATGTAAAGAAGCAAAGTGAATTAGTCAGTCGATCGACTTTCATTTTGCTACTTTATCACAGGTTTTTATTATGACACAAATAGTTTATAACCAATAAAATAAACATTAGCAAAAAATAAATATAATAGAATTTGTGTGATTTTGTAACCAATTGCAAGGTATGGTACTCTAACATTTGTTTCTAATTCGGAAAATAATTAAAAATGGAAAATCAAAATTTAAAACAGGCATTGACGCCAACTTTCAATCTTTTAAAATATACATTTGTAGTGGTACCAATAGTAGCCGGCGCAGATAAATTTTTAAATTTGTTGACAAAATGGGATCAGTATCTCAACCCTACAATCGCTGAGATGTTACCTTTTTCAGGAGCCACTTTTATGATGATCGTCGGTGTAATAGAAATAGTTGCCGGGATAATTGTCTTGAGAAAAGCGGAAATTGGTGGATTGATCGTAGCAGCATGGTTGACCCTGATCGCACTGACATTACTTCTGGGATTTAATTTTGCTGATGTGGCAGTCCGGGATCTGGTGATGGCAATAGCTGCATTTTCGATGGCAAAAATGGCAAAAATATTAGCAAAAGAGTAAGATGGTACTTTCGGACACATATTCAGAAACAGATATTATTAAGCAAATATTAGCAGGGGATAAATCGCTTTATGAGATAATCGTGAGGCGATACAATCCTTATCTGTATAAGCTGGGCAGGTCATTTAATTTCAACCACGAAGATACGCAGGATCTGATGCAGGATACTTATATCGATGCATACCGGAATTTGACGAATTTCAGAGGTGATTCGAAGTTTAAGACCTGGATATTCAGGATTATGATGAATAATTGTTACCGGAAGAAGGAAAAATCAAGTTTTAAAAATGAAATAAGTCAGGAAGTGAAAGATTATTCTAAACCATTATTCAGTAACGCAGATCTGGACACCGGTGCACTGGCCGGCAGACGAGAGTTGGCTGGAATCATAGAAGATGCGCTGTCTCGTTTACCTTTAGAATACAGGATGGTATTCTCTCTTCGGGAGATCAATGATATGAATGTCGCAGAAACTGCAAATTTGCTGAATATCACCGAAACCAACGTGAAGGTAAGGCTCAATAGAGCGAAAACAATGCTTCGCAGGGAAATAGAAAACAACTATTCAAATGCTGAAATCTTTGAATTTAATTTAATTTATTGCGATGCAATCACCGCAAACGTAATGCATAAGATCAATGAACTCTGATTATATAGTAAACAAAATCATCCCCGATAAAAATATAACTTCAATTGCTGATTTACCACTGACAGAAGCTGATCCTGCCCTGAGTGATAAAGAAAAGATAGACAGAATCACCTATCTTTTCCGGGAGATCATGCATGTACTGGGATTGGATCTGGAGGATGATAGTCTGTCGGGGACGCCACGAAGAGTAGCAAAGATGTATGTCAATGAACTATTCAGTGGTCTGGATCCGAAGAACGCACCTTCGATTAGTCTGTTTGACAATAAGTATGGTTATCAGCGAATGCTGGTAGAGAAAGACATTACATTATATTCACAGTGTGAGCATCATTTCGTACCAATTATTGGAAAGGTGCATGTGGCGTATATTCCAGGTAAGAAAGTGATAGGCTTATCGAAAATAAACCGCATAGTACAATACTTTGCACACCGGCCTCAGGTACAGGAAAGGCTGACCATGCAAATAGCGCAGGCACTAAAAGATATACTGCATCATGAGGATGTAGCGGTATTAATCGAGGCAGATCACCTCTGTGTGGCAGCGCGTGGCATCAAAGATACGAACAGCAAGACAGCCACCTCTGCCTATTCCGGACAATTTGAGAATGACTCTTGTAAGCAGGAATTTTTGTCGTATATTTATGGGAAAAATTAGTAGAAATGGCACAAAATGTAAAAATATTGTCCATCAATCACCTGACACATGATGTACTGCATATCAGGGCTGAGCGGCCGGAGGGAATAGCCTATTCCCCGGGTCAGGCTGTAGATGTAGCGGTGAATAAACCCGGCTGGGAGGGTGAATGGCGTTCATTTACTTTTACATCATTGCCGGAGGATGACTTTATAGAGTTTACGATTAAGACCTATCCTGATCACAAGGGCGTCACCAATGAGTTACTTGGCCTCAGTGCGGGCGACGAGTTATTGATCGGTGATGTATATGGAGATATTGCGTACAAAGGTGAAGGTATATTTATAGCCGGTGGCGCAGGAATCACACCATTTATCGCCATTTTAAAACACTTGCAAAGAGAAAATAAGGTCGGAAAGAATAAATTAATCTTTGCCAACAAAACCCACGAAGATATCATCCGTGAAGATCTGTTTACATCCATGTTGGGTGATCGGTTTATTAACGTCTTATCCGGTGAGAAAAATGAAAAATACCTGAATGGATTTATTACCGCAGATCTGATCAAATCGCATATCTATGAAGGTGGAGATTATTTCTACCTCTGTGGCCCGCCACCAATGATGGATGCTATGGAGAAGCATTTTGCGGCGCTCGGTATTGATGAACAACACATAGTAAAAGAGGGTTTCTGACAGAAATTATCGAGCCTTTAGGGGCAATAATTCCTGTGAGATATTAATTGACCTATTCGTTATCATACCACTACACAGGAATCTTGCAGATATTTTATGCTATTTTGTTATCATTGTAGTATAAAATGTATCCGGGAATATATAAAACTATCCTACGGTGGTGTGGCTGGAAAATTGTCATTCCATTTGACCCGGCAGCTATTCCACAAAGTCTGGTCGTCGTAATGCCGCATACCAGTAGTTGGGATTTCCCTGTTGGGCTATTGGTACGGGGTGCCTTGAAATGGAAGGTGAATTTCATAGCAAAAGACTCACTTTTTAAAGGTATGATGGGGAGTATTCTGCGCAGGATGGGAGGATATCCTGTGGATCGGTCAGTCAGCCACAATTTTACAAGCGCAGTGGTGGATTTATATCATCGTTACACACCTTTACACATAGCCATTGCGCCGGAGGGTACCCGAAGTAAGGTAGATAAGCTGAAGTCAGGTTTTTATTACATTGCCCGGCAGGCAGATATTCCGGTCATTTTTACGGCGCTGGACTTTCGGAGGAAAGAGGTGGTATTTGCACCTCCGCAGAAAATGAATCAGTCCTTTGAAGAAGAAATGAAGGCAATAGCCGATTTTTACAAAGACAAGTTTGGAAAGCACCCGGAGAAACAATTTGATTTTTCATACTATCAGGAGCACAAATATGAAGCAGAAGAGGAGTAAAACAGAGCTGTTTACCCGATATCTGATTCAGTGGATCAGAGAGAAAGACATGCGACTTGTCCGTCAATGGCGGATCAGTAAGTTTCAGATGATAAGCCTTGCAGTACTGATGACATTAACTGGTTTTGTCACCGGTGCGCTGCTCTTTACACAGACAAATTTGCTGAAAATGATGGGGCACAGACCAAGAATGATCATGACCCGTGATTATACAGAGATCAAAAGCAAGGTGGAAGCGCTGGAAGCAGAGGCAAAAGCCAGAGATGAGCAGATGGCCACTTTAGAAAAGTTTATAACTAAAGATATTCATATCAGTGATACAGCCACGACCACAGCACCACCTGAAGCTATCCCGATGGAAATCAATACATCACTCCCATTGTTTGCAGTTCCGCCGTATTGTTGCTTCGCAATGCCACTGGAAGGTGAATACAGTGGCTTGTTTAATCCTTCCTTAGGGCACCTGGGCATTGACATCGTAGCACCAGCGCGGGCGGTTGTCCATGCGATAGCCGATGGATATGTACTGTATAGCGGATTTAATAAATTTTATGGCAATTCTGTGATATTGAGCCACAGTAATAACATCGTATCCCGGTATCTGCACAACTCCAAACTCCTGGTCTATACCGGCCAGTGGGTCCATAAAGGTCAGCCAATTGCGATCATCGGAAACACCGGGGAATTTACCACCGGACCTCACCTGCACTTCGAATTATGGATAGACGGGAAGCCTGTAAATCCGGAAAAACTTATGAATTTCAGGAAATGAGCCTGTTCATTTGATAAAAGTGGGCTGAGTTAAGCATTTTCTCCGATACATTTTAATATGTGATGCATACACACACAAATGATAATACATTAGAATAGAAAAAATGTTTTAGCAATTGTCTGATAATGGTTTACCCTGAGTATTCAATTGTATTATTCTAATCACTATATCTAAGTATCTGTAAGTAAAGTTATTTTAGTTGATGTTTTTTTTGAAAGCCTTATTATACAATGGTTTGTGCGTAAAAAAAGTGTAAAAAAAAATGACCATTACTTACAAATCAAACTATATTTACACCTTATATTTATCCCTGAGACATATAATTTATGAACAAAGATTCTAACGCAAACACCAAAACCGATTTAATAGAACACCTTATAACAGAGTTTGAACATATTTCAAATGGTACAGCAATTCCTGTATTCCGCACAACTGAATACATAGAGCTCATCAAGTTTTTTGTACTTGAGTCTAACTATGATAAGGCGCTGGAGGTGGTTGAAGTCGCACTGGAGCATTTGGGCAACCAAAATGAGTTAGTAATCCATAAAGCACAGGTCCTCATCCTGCTGAAAGATAGTGTAAGTGCCTATGAGACACTGAAGAGCCTGGTACCGGATGTGCAGACAGAATATGATGTCATGCTGATGAAAGCACAGTGTATGATTGCTGAGAATCAGTTTGATATGGCCTTCTCTTTGCTAAAGGCACCGTTCCGCTTCGGTACGATTGACGAAAAACTGAAAGCTGCATTGCTGAAAGTTACTATCTATGAAGAGATGAGTGACTATCAGTCCATGTTTAATTCTATAAAGTTTGTACTCGACAGAGATCCGGGCAATGAACAGGCGATGGAAAAGCTCTGGGATTTTATGGATGGCCAGCGCAGTTACCGCCCGGGTATTACCTACCTGGAAAAATTACTGAATAAAGATCCATATAGCTTTCTGGCCTGGTTCAATCTGGGACAGGCTTATGCTTGTCTGGGAGAGTATGATAATGCATTGTCAGCGTATGAATACAGCTTTATCATCAATCCGGGATTCGAAGCCGGATATCGTGAATGTGCTGAGCTTGCCTTCGAACTGTATAAGTATAAAACAGCGCTGAAGGTGTACCACGAGATACTCGATAATTTCGGCCCGGATTGTGAAGTGTTTGCAAATATTGGTATCTGTTATCTTAATCTGAAGCAATACCGCCAGGCACGACTCAATCTGCGCAAAGCGATGAAGCTTGATCCTTACAATGACGAAGTATTCTATCATCTGGGCAAATGCTTTATGGCTGAGAGTAAATGGGATATAGCACAGCAATATTTCCTCAAAGCAATCCAACTGGAAGATAGCTGTGAGAATTACTATATCGGCGTAGCAGATGCCTGTTACAAAATGAATGATATCTCAAAGGCGAATTACTATTTCATCAAAGCCACTGAAATAGGTACCGACGAACCGGCAGTATGGGTAGATTATGCTAAATTCCTGTATGAAATCGGTGAATATCAAAAAGCCAATGATGTACTCGAAGATGCAGACAATTATACCTATTCCACAGAATTATGTTATGCGAGAATAGCTGTATTAATGGCGCTGGGCAATAATGTTGAAGCAATGGAGTTACTAAAAGAAGCATTGACTGATGATTTCTATGCGCATCGTACACTCTTTGCATTCAATAATGATCTAAGTAATCAACAGGAAATTTCTTCACTGATTCATTATTTCCAGCCGGAAGAATAATAATCTCATGGCCGTTTTGCCATGAAAATGATAGCTTACAGAGGTGATTAATGATTTTGGTTCACCGAAAAAAATCCTGATAACACCACTCAACTGGGGTTTAGGGCACGCTACCCGCTGCATCCCGATTATCCGGCAATTACTGGATGCCGGCCACGATGTACATATAGGCTCAGATGGAGGCGCACTACAATTGTTGAAGGATGAATTTCCGGCATTGCCGTCTGTAAAGCTCTGTTCTTACAATATTAATTATGCTGCGCGGCATTTGCTGCTGGGACTGGTGTTTCAGTGGTACAAAGTATTCCTGGCCATTCTCACAGAGCATCAGCAGGTAAGGCACTATATCAAAGTGCATCAGATCGATATAATCATCTCTGACAATCGCTTAGGGTGTTTTTCACGACATACCCGCAATTATATTATCAGCCATCAGTTAACACTGTTAACACCATTGTGGATTTGGACTAAAATAGCAACACTCGCCAATCATTTCTGGATTAGAAGATTTGATGAATGTTGGGTTCCCGACTCCCCACCACCGGATAACCTGACCGGCGTGATGTCATCAGCCCGCCGGCTACCTCATGTCCGGTATATAGGGCCTTTGTCCAGATTCCGTTCGATGGAATTGCCCATAGAGCGGGACTGTGTTGTGATCTTATCCGGACCCGAACCTCGCCGTACCGGATTAGAAAGGAAGATATTGAAACAGTGGGCTACTCTACCTTATTCAATGCTACTCGTCAGAGGAATCCCTGATCTGGAGATAGCCTTACCTGAATTACCCACAAATGTTACCTCAGTATCTTATCTTACTGCGGAAGCGCTAAACAGAGCCATTTGTTCATCAAAATTTGTCCTCAGTCGTACAGGATATACGACGGTAATGGATATGATTGTATTGAGAAAACCTTGTATTCTGATACCAACACCCGGCCAATCAGAGCAGGAATACCTGGGTAAGCGGCTCAGCTCCTATCCGGGATTTGTCATTGCTGAGGAAGGCTCACTCGATCTCTCGTTGGCTATTCACCAGGTCTTGATGAGAGAGAAGTGACCTGATTCTGAAATCAATTTGTTGAAATGCATAAGATAACAAATTAAATAAAATAATAATATTTTATCAGATAAAATAAATTGCTTAGTATCTTTGTTTACTAATCCGGACAATAAAGCATTCGTAAAATACGGCATAATCTATGAACATCGATATATACAAGGACCTGACCAGGATATCCGGAATCTTTTTGCTGGCGATATTCTTTTCAATTCAAGTAAGGGCGCAGTACACCAGCTATGGTGATGCCAATGCCCTGAGTACAGATTGTTATAGATTGACGGCTGATGTTTCTTCACAAGCGGGTGCGATAGCAAGTACTAAGAATTATTCGCTGGATTCTGATTTTGTAGTTTCTGCTACGCTCAATTTTGGTACAAATACCGATGGCGCTGACGGTATCGCATTCATTATGATACCGGACAAGAGCGGGCTTTCTGGTCCATTGCAAAGTGGCGGAAGCATAGGATATGGCGGCTTGGCCAATGCCTTAGTCATAGAGTTTGATACTTATCAGAATACAGATAAAGCAGATCCGGCTTTTGATCATATCGCCTTAATGGTGAAGGCTGATGCACAGCATACCAACAATACAGTAGCCGGGCCTTTCAGGGCCAGTGACGCTTCCGATAATATCAAAGATGGTCGTGATCATGATGTGCTAATTATTTGGGAGGCAAAACTGCAATTATTGACACTGTATTTTGACTGTAAGAAAATCTTTGGCTATCAGGGTACCGTCAGCCGGCCATTTTTGGGTGGATCGAAAACATTTTATGCCGGCTTTACCTCTTCTACAGGCATCGAGCATAATGAACACACAGTTTGCTTTAAGAAACCTCAGTTTGTAGATGCATTGAAAGATCAGACCTATTGTGACAGTGCCCGGATCGTGCTGGAAGGCGGTGGGAATGGCCGAAAGTATGACTGGTCACCGGTACAATATTTCAGTGATCCACATGCTGCCCGCCCGGAGGTATTTGTCGATAAGACGACTACATTTTATCTACACAAATTTGATAATTGTGGGAATGAGACCTACGATTCCATGACAGTTACCATAATCCCCAATAATGTCAATATATCCTTAGGCAGGGATACTTCCATCTGCGACAATGCAAGCATTACCCTTACTGTTCCTACACCAGGCCTAAACTATTCCTGGAGCACCGGTGAGACCGGCCAGAGTATCATCGCCAATGGCCCCGGGACTTATGCAGTCACTGTTGATGATGGGATATGTAAAAGCCGGGATGAGATCCTGATAAGTCAGAAGCTCACACCACAAATCAGCCTGCCCGGAGATACAACCTTGTGCGACCATGATCCATATACTCTGACTGTACATGCAGGGGGCAATCCGGTATTATGGAGTGATGGATCTACAGATAGTACCTTTATCATCACTGAACCCGGAAAATATAGTGTCGAGGCAAGCAATGCATGTGGTAGTACATCCGCAGAGATCTCGGTAAATTATGAGAACTGTTCACTTTATTTTATCCCTAATGTATTCAGCCCAAATCACGATGGGGTCAATGATTACTTTGGTCCTTCACCGAGTCCATCGATCAGCACGGTCGAATATATCGGCATATTTAACCGCTGGGGTGACCTCGTTTTTGAGGCGGACAATATTGCTTCTGATGATGAGAAACATTTCTGGGATGGTAATTTCAAAGGTAAATATGCGGATGTCGGCGTTTATGCGTACCTGATACGACTCAGGATGAAGAATGGAAAGATCATCAATGCCAAGGGCAGTGTAACTTTGCTTCGTTAATGCTAAAGTTTAATTTTGTCGGTAAGTTGATACAGATTTTTTTCAAATTTTTAAGTATTGGCTTAATTATTCAGGCAATTTAGTATTTTTGATACCGGAATGACGTAGTTAATTTTTATAAGTTGATCTGCTGCATCCTATTTTTAATCACCAACAGGAAAATATGAAACCACTCACTATCAAGCAAATGAACAAGACTGATCGCCCGCGTGAAAAACTGGCTGCACTGGGTACATCAGCGATGACTGATGCTGAATTATTGGCAATACTATTGCGTACAGGCAATAGAGATCTCTCTGCTATCGGTCTGGCGCAGCATGTACTGAGTTCTTGCGGGAGCACACTGGCTGCGATGGGGCGTAAGAGTATCGAAGAACTAACACGGATCAAAGGAATTGGTCCGGCAAAAGCACTGGAGATAGTCGCAGCGCTGGAATTGGGCAAACGGAGATTTGCAGAGGATAATCAAAAGACAGAAGCGATAAGATCTTCCAAGGATGCTTTTTATTATCTGGGTCCGAAATTGATGGATTTGAAGACCGAAGAATTCTGGGTGATGCTCTGCAATCGCGCGAATATTCCGATGGAAATGGTACGAATCAGTTCGGGCGGTATTCACGGTACAGTCGTTGATATCAAAGTAGTCCTGCGGATAGCACTGGAGAAAGGGGCTTGCTCGATGATACTGGCACACAATCATCCATCCGGAGGCCTTATCCCCAGTGAAGAGGACAAGAAACTCACACAGCGATTGTCTGAATCAGCCCGGATGATGGACATCAAAGTGCTGGATCACCTGATCATCGCTGGTAATAAGTTTTTCAGCTTTATGGATGAAGGTTTGTTGTAGTAATGCTGCTTAGTAATTGCATTAGGGGGATAAACAACCTTTGACAAGCATTATTTATTGATTATTTCTATTAACTTTATTGGAGATAGACGGACTGATTGTTACCTGATTAGTATAAGTCTGTTTGAAAAACCGTATGCAAGAGAAAAAGAAATTAGCAGTTTTTTTAGGTGCAGGGGCATCCAAAGCCTTTGGATTGCCGCTTACCCGGGAGATATTTCCACTGATATACAGGCATCTCATGAGTAATACCCTTTTTCAGGGCAATGAGAAAGAGATCAATCTGCTCCGCTCCTTTATCCATAATATTTTACCCGGACTGGGTAAGATCAGTGAGAATCAATATCCACTGATCACTGACCTGTTGTCCTTGCTGGACCATGCGATCCTGAAAGGGTATTTACTTACTTCCGGCGATAACATGTACAGGTATGAACAGTACAGGTACTTATTTGAGAAGGCGATCATGGAAATCCTTGAAAACAGAGAGGATACCAGCAACAGATATCTGAAGATCTTCGTAGAATGGATATTCAGGCATTGTACAGATCAGATGACGACCATCATCTCTACCAATTATGATAATATGCTCGAGCATTCACTTTATGACCAACTGAGAGGTGCCGGGCTGGAAGTGCATAAAAGCATAGATTTTGGGTTTGACTGGCGGGAACCGGGGACAGACCTGGCTCATCTGCGACCGTCGCGCCCATTGGCTTCCGTATATAAATTGCATGGATCATCCAATTGGCTTAAATGTGATTTGTGTAACCATATCTATGTCAACACCTATGGCAATACCTATAGTCTGGCTTATAATAAAAAGAGTAAGAAATATAATACCTGTGAATGTGGGCATGGCCCGATGTCAGCCCTCATCGTAGCCCCTTCACTATCACGGGAGGTGTTAGATACCAATTTGCCACATATCTGGCATCATGCACAGGAACGATTACGCCAGGCAGATGACTGGCTGATCATAGGCTACTCTTTACCTGCAGAGGATCTGTATATACGTTCTATGTTTATTCGTGCACTGAGTGGCCGGGCCGAAAAACCGCATATCTATGTAGTGCAGAAAGATGATCTGGCATACACCCGATATACTGCACTGATGGGAGAGATGACTTACGAGACCGGTGGACTGGAACAATACATTAATCAGCACACGCTCTCCGGTACGATTATCTGAATAAACACGAATCACGATGTCGAATAAGCGATCAAAACAAAAGAATCTTTTTTTAAAAGATAAATTTCCATCACTTTACGCAGTCAACATTGTAGATAATAAGGTGAAGACAATTGGTGCTGCTTCACAGGATATGGAAGAGGGTTCAGCATTAAGCACACCCTTGATTGTTCGTATCAGTAATGGTGATATGATGTTTAGTGCCTATCCGGTTTTAATCGGACACTTCATCAATGATGGTATTTATTCAGCAGAAAAAGCAGCTGATAAATACCTGGATGGTGCCTTGTCAGACAGGCATGACCTGGATATCTATCCGGGTCTGGTAGGAACAAGTAACTTGTTTGAGAATAAAAAAGAGAATCCATTCAAAGGGGCATTAATCATAGGCCTGGGTAGTGCAGAGGAATTAAATGCATATCAACTGAGTCTCAGTATAGAGAAAGCGATTACTGAGTATTTATTGCACTGTTCGGTAAATGATGGAGAGCGGGATAATCCGATTGGCATTACCAGTCTGTTTATTGGAGCGAATTATGGGGGCTTGAGTATGGAAAATTCAAGCAGAGCAATATTAGCAGGGATAGATCGTGCAAATCAGAAGGCCTCCAACGCTTTTTTAAATCCAAATCTGAGGATCGGAACGGTAGAATTCCTGGAGATATTTGAAGATAAGGCAATCTCCGGCTTTTATAGCCTCCAGCGTTTAGTAACCGGGAATAATGATGGTATGGATTTGGTGCTGGCAGATAGGATTTTACATCGGGTTCCCGGGATCTTGCAGCGGATAGTGACTGAAGAGTCAGACACCTGGTGGCAAAGACTCAGTGTGCGAAAAGTAGAAGAAGGCAATAATCATGATGAAAGCCGGCTTACCTTTTATTCCAGTACAAATAAAGCACGGGAGGAAAATCAGGATTCATTTACCCGGATGAAAGAAATCGAAGAGCTTATTGATGATTTGTCTGTAAAGAAGAACTGGTCGTATGAAGTTGCAAAGACAGTGTTTGAGATGACTATCCCCAATGATTTTAAGGGGAGTATCAAGCGCAACTCGCCCATACTATGGATTTTAGATGCGGATGCTGCAGCGATTCCGTGGGAGATGTTGGCGACCGGCGCTCCAGGCAATAAGCCACTGAGCATCTGTGCTGAAATGCTCCGACAGTTGAGCACATCCTATTATACACAAAGAAACGCAGTCACCGATAGTGACGAAATGTTGGTCATAGGTAATCCGGATTTAAATAAACTACCCGGCTTTGCATCGCTTTATGGCGCTGAATCTGAGGCAAAGGATATAATTGAAATCATGTCAGAAATAGATTCGATCAATGTTCAGCCGGCATTGATACATGTGGACGCAACTGCTTTGCGAGTAGCCTTATTTAGTCATAAGTATAAGATAATTCATTTTGCAGGACATGGTAATTTTGATATCAATGATAGTCAGCAGACCGGTCTGGTAATCGGACGGGATGGGAAAAGCAACAAGCCACTTATATTCAATGCAGCTCATTTCGGGCAGTTACCACATATCCCTGAGCTCATATTTATCAATGCTTGTTATAGTGGAAAAGTTGACCCGGAAATAGAAAGTAAATCCGGATATAAGCACAGATTGGCAGCAAATATCGGAACACAACTAATAGCATTGGGTGTGAAGGCAGTTGTAGTTGCCGGATGGGACATCGCTGATGAAGCAGCCAGCATGTTTGCAGTGGAGTTTTATAAAAAGATGGCATTGGGGTATAACTTCAGCCAAGCAGTCCATTCAGCCAGAGTAGCTATCTATAATCGCTATCCGGATACGAATACCTGGGGTGCGTATCAATGCTATGGTCAACCTTATTTCAGTATTTCTGCACCGCTTTATATTCGCCCGTCTGTCAACACCTACAGTTTGCCACAGGAAGCTAAGAATGACTTGATCAATTTACTTAGTGGAATAGATATTGCCTTTCGGTCAGAAAGTGAGTTATTGGAAGAGCTAAAAAATATTTCACAAAAGATTGCGATAAGTAATATAAGTGATTTATCAGTTTTGGAAAAAGAAGCCTCGGCTTATCTGGAACTGGATGAGCGGGAGACAGCGCTGGGCTTATTACACAGGATTTTCAATAGTGATGCCGGCGATTATAACATCAGCACACTGGAGAAATATATTGATCTGCGGATAAAGCAGTTAGTGAGTGAAATCCTGAGGATACGGAATGAACCAACCTATCAGAAAATCCACGAACAGGAGAAGATGAAAGCCCTGGGAGCTACACTGGGGCAACTAAAACATTTGTTGCAGACAGACAGTAACAGCCAGCGGCAGCTAATCGCCGGAAGTGCATACAAACGCATGGCGTTGATTACTTTAGGGGAACAACGAATTATCAACCTATCCATCTGCCGGGATTGTTATAAACAGGCATATATTTCTTCTTCGATGCCTTATGCTTTACAAAATTGGATCTCAATAGAAATTGTTTTATTCTATGCATCACAAACAAGGCGTGGAAAGACTTATCTGGACAAGAATAAGATTGGCACCTTTCAGCAAATGCGATCATTGAGAGCTGCATTTCAGCGGCAGATCAATTCAGCTTTGAAGGCTCTGAAACAGAAAATTTCACAACATAGTTTTTGGGAAGAATCGGCAATCCTGGACCTTAGGCTGGCTGAATACATACTACAAGGGGATGGATATCATAAATCAGGGTACAAGTATCAGTCTGGGATGCTATTGCTTTGGAAAAAATCAGTTTCTAAAAATAAGAAGTCAAGACAATTGGAAAATCTGCAGATCCTACGTGAGTTACTCAAGTCTTATCAGGGAGTCGAACTTGCCAATGATTTGCTCAAAATAGAGCAAGTACTGACTTACTAATAAAACCGGGTGCAGTTAAGTTCAGGCGATTAGTTTTTGCATTTCTCTATAGTGATACAGGTGTACCCCGGATATGGGCGCGGCGGCAGCAGCTACCATCGCTCTGGCGACATCAGCACCTGCGATGGGGCGCCAATTATGAGGCAACAGGAATGAGATGCCTTGCATGATGGTCTGAATGAAATGTTCACCGCTTCTTGATTCATTACGCTGACCGAGAAGCATTGATGGTCTGAAAATGGATAAGGAAGGGAACCCCAATGTCTGTAATGCTTCCTCCACTTCACCTTTGAGGCGTAAATAAAAATTCCCACTCTTACTATTTGCACCCAATGAGGAAACTAACAGAAACTGTGGGCAACCGGCTTCCCGGCTGAATCTTGCACCATTCCATACGATGTCGTAGTCAATAGTCCGATATAGCGCTTTATCACCATCAACCTTTTTCATCGTCGTTCCGATAGCACAAAATACAGTATCCGCACCTGTCATCACGGCTCTGTATTGTACTTCATCCTTAAAATCAATCACCTCACTTTGTACTTTAGGATGCGAAAAGGATATTGGTTTCCTGAGTATCAAACGAATATTGCTATAAGAAGGATCATCGATTAACTGGCTTAGAATATGGCTGCCAATCAGACCGGTAGATCCCAGAATAATTGCGGTTTTATCAATGCTCATTCTGTGAAGTTGGATTTAGTGTCCAGATAAATGCTTTCTCTTTTGTAGCGCGAAATATTGTATTATGCTTTTCTCTGGGTTCATCAGAATATTTCCAATGCAAATTGGGCAAATTTATTGATTTTATTATCCCGGCTAATTCATCGGTATATACATTGATATCTTTTGCCTTTGATCCGGCATACCACAAGCGTTTTTGTGCGGAAGGAAACCCGGCCAATAGCTGATTAGCGTGACGTACCAGATAATGGTCATTCCACCAGAGTGATGGATCCATTGCTATATAATAATCAAACATTTTTGGGTTTTCCAGAAATGTCTCAATAATAAATAAGCCAGCCAATGATTCACCGATGATGGCTTTTTTTCCATTGCATCTGTATCTTGACTGAACAGCAGGGAATAATTCATCATTTATAAATTGTCTGAAGGCAGCAGAGCCACCCACTACCGGTGCGATCTTCTTGTCTTCGGATACATCCGTAGGTCCGGTCAGATCACGTCTTCGCTGTGTATTTTCGATGCCCACCAAAATCACCGGCGGAATTTTATTTGTATTGATCAATGCAGCTAAAGTATTTGCTATATGCGGGAAATCTTCTTTTATACCTCCATCCAGCATATACACCACTAGAAAGGAATCCTTTCTGATACTATATTTATCAGGTATCCATACATTTATATTTCTCGTTTCATTTACGATTTTTGAAGCGATACTAAAGGATTGATATACTGGAATCGGATCCGGAGCCACTGCCGGCTTTAAACAGCCAGACTGAATAAAAATAAATAAAAATAAAATAGCGAAATTCTTCATCTGCACCTTTCCTGGTTATATTGGCAATATTTATTGGATTAAAAATGAATTATTATACTGTAAATGATCTTGTCTCAATATGGTATAATACGTTCCACGCAGGAGGTTCTGTTTACCTAGTGCAGAATTAATTTCCGGCAATTCACCCTGATATGTAAAAACCAGATGACCGTCTGAGTCATAAATCGAAAATTGATACTTTCCGGTTGCATTCGATAGTTTTAATCTGGGTAATGATCCCTGTTTTGCGGGGTTTGGGAATAGTAAAAGCCCGGTTTTAATTATTCGCTGTTTATTGGCTGAGGTATTTTTAGGAAATACCAGTATTCGCTGGCCATCAAAACCCACTGCATAGACCTGATAAGTGGTATCAGCATACAATACATTGCTATGCCCGAGTGTGATGTCTCCGGTACCACGGATGCTTACATGAATCAATGCGCCGGCACTATCATAGGTCTCAAAAGCCACTGCATTTTTCCATACTGTGTGGTCTATTTTCAGATAAGTGGGGCCATCATCGGTGACAATTGTTGCGCCTTCACCGGTTACCCCTACCAGAGTGAGTCTGTCTCTGTATTTATCTACAGAATTTGCACTGATATAGTTGATGACTGGTGATACTGGTTTATTCGGATATTTAGCTTTAATCTCAGCGATTAATGAATCAATTTGGGGCTGAGTTACAGTCAGATGCCCGGTGCCATAGTCATCAATCTCCTTATCGATGGGCTGCAAAAAACCACTGTTGACAAAAAAGCTCGTCAGGTCTTCCTGTACTGCGTCACAAGTATAGCGGACGAAGTCGAGCAGGCGATCGCCATTGTTCAGGCCATCCTGATTTGTATTCCTTACCCGCTCTGCCACATATCCATACCAATGCGCATAATCGATGCCACTCACTGGTGGGTTTTCGTCGTAAGTCAGGGGTGCTGCTCCGCGACAGGCTCCGGCAAGCTGATAATAAAGTTCCAGTTGCCAGAAGGGGATCAATACTCTGAACGGATAATCATTCTGTACATCCTGCAAGGCTTTTTGATGAATAAAGGTTGAATCAATGGCATTATTAAAGCGGTTACCTGCCCAACTCTGCGTGCCATCCCCGTTAGTAAACTTCTCAGATTCCAGGCGGGTATATTTCTCGCCTTGCCTGTTCATATTGTATGAAGCCCAGATGGCATAGATGTTATTTGTGACTTCAGTCAGGCCTATCCATCGCAATCCGGGTCTGATCTGATTTACGTGTCCAAATTCATGTGGAATGCCCCACAGATCAAGCCGGGCAGGATCGGTGATACTCGCCGGACCCCAGGTGAGATCCAGATGAATGCCCATTCCACCGGCATAGTACCCGCCACCAGTCGCGCTTATCGCCTGAATTCTGTTTGGATACTGATATCCATATTTATACATACCCATCTGTATCTTTTGCCAATTAACTATCGTATCATATTCCTGTACCAGATTACTTCCATTGAATGGGGAATTCTGGCGTAATGCCGATTTGTCATAGATCATGTGTACAAATCGTCCCAGCAGATCGATCTTCGGATAACTGGCATTTGACATCAGATTAATCCAGTCAGCATCAGTATGGATCGAAGGATCGAAATATCCGTTTACCTTACCGGAAACTATATTTACATCCACCGGTGGAGCCACTGCAGGGCTGTCTGTATAATAGGAGATATAGGCTAAACCGCTGTCTTTCATGACGATCACATTTTCGCCTTCAGAGAGGAAATACAGATGATCACCGGGATCCTGTTCATCTGCAAAGTCTCTTACACGCAGATAAACCGGTTCATTGCCTGAACCGCTTACAAATAGAACCGCTTTGTCCCCTTCATTAAATACAATACCAGTCGGATTTTCGTATGCGTCATAACTGCTGGTTTTTAACCGCTTACTCAGATGTGTGAGGTTCTCAAATGCGTGGTATTTCCGGCTGCGTACAGCGTGATTATAAGTGCCGTCTTTCAGACACTGTGCAAGAGTATGATAAAAGTCAGCAGTGATGGTGTCAATCATTTCCTGTGTCACATCGTCTCTCAGTGAGTCATAGAGCGCATTTCCGAATATCGAGGAATATATAAATCCTCCGGGACCGGAATTCTTTCTGTAAAATTCCATTTCAGCAACGCTGGCAAACCCATTGGCACCGCTTTCTACTACTATCTTTATATTATTAACACGGGTAGTTGATGGAAATGAAATTTTTACCGGTAATCCTCTTTCTTCAAAGTCAAAATCAGTCAGGTGGATATAGGTGGCACCGGTGTCTGTATTGTAATAGATGGATGTCTTTCCAAAGAAGCCATTCCAGCCACCATCACTCCGCGGCCAATAAATGAAGTAATCAATGAGCGGAAGTGTATCAAAATGATAGATCAGATCGATCGGGAAATCAGTTCCCTGCGCATCATAGTTTGAGTGATAGAGGGTAGTATAGTTTCCATCGAAACTGCCTTCGATATTCTCAAAAGGTTGATAGGATGATGCTGACGATCCGTTGATGTCGGGTATGATCTTGATATCCTGTGGTGCATTTAAGGAACTTGCATCAATAGCACAGTCGATACTCCCGTCTGATTTGGGTGGCTCCGGACCCCAGAATCGCATCTCAGCGCAACTGGAGAAATCTCCATAGGCTTCCAGCACCACAAAGCGGATGGCCTGGGGATCAGATATCGTATTGGTTAAATCAATTGCTTTTTTTGTGTTATCAGCGGCCCATAAAATTGCCGTGTCAGATACAGGTAGCCATTGACCCGGATTCGTTTTTGTGGTATATTGAATCTCGATCTTTGTCCAGATACCATTGAGTTGCTCAAGTCTCGGTGTGTATTCCAGTTTATTGATAGCGGGTACGCGGGAGGAGAAATAGAAAGTAAGTGTATCCGGGACGCCGGTTTGCCACCAATTAGAATGATACTGGGTGGAGTCAGAGCCATCTATCATATTGCCTGCATCTTCACCACCTTGTGCTGGTTGATAGGTCGTGACATAATAAACGGGCATAAGGTATTGAGCCTGTAAGGTCGAAATCAGGCAATAAAGAAATACAATAGTTAAAAAAGATCTCATTGAAATTAATTATTAAGGGAATGGAATTGCATTTTATTGAATAAGAATGGCAGTAAAATTAATCCAATTTATGAAACAGGCATAATCTGCTCAAAGGTTGGTGAAAACAGCACCCAAAAGGCTATCCGGGGCTATTTATTTAAAAACGCCCCAAGGAATAGCTTTCTATCTCCGCCCGATCAACTGGTGACCGATGCTACATTCCAGACAGCGGGGCTGCTCACAATAGTTGTTCTTTAGGTGGATCAATGCCTGAGAATCCCCGGCATTCATTGCTTTGACATTGATATTTTGCCAGGATTGCAGAATTGTATTTTTCTCTGCAGGCGTGGATTGGAGTAAGTCAATGGCTCTGTCCTGAAGTGGAATATCGCCTTGCATGTAAGCATACAGGAAAAGTACAGGTACGATGGCATTGATAATGAGTGAATCTACTAATTGCTTGCCCGGGTTTTTGGGTTTTGTTTGCTCGGATTTGACACCCAGACGATAGTGATGATCCCAGTATTCATTAGGGAATGGTTTATTCAGTAATCTGACAATACGTTGATAACTGACATCCCGGAGGATTTCCGACAATAAACTATCATATTCATTAAGTAAATGGGACAGTTGCATCAGTCGTATATCCGGGAAATTGGATGGTCGTAGTCGGGCATATTTCCATTCAAAATGTTGCATAGGAACTAAATCATGCTTCTTCCGGAGAAAACTCCACTCCGACTTTAGTGCCCCCATGTAATCATCTCCGGGTCGATCCTCCAGTAGTCCGGCCATTCCAAACAACAAAGCCATCATTGCGGTCGCATTCCCCCGCTGTCGCCGCAATAAGTGTAAGGGTAGTTTTTGGGTGAGTGTATCCATCGCTGCACCATTCACTTTCATTGCCATGCTGACAGCGATGCGCTGATACAGGAGCTCTTCCCAATCATTTATATTCGAAGCAGCGCGGGCTTTGACTATGTTGAGCTTGGATTGCAGGCGCTCTATGACCAACCTTTCTTTCCAAATGCCCCAGTAAATATCATCTACTCCTGCTGGATTAAGTGCTGCACAGGGTATTTCGGATCGGCTGTTTACTATCCGCTCAAAATGTTGTAGTAGGACAGGATCAATCCTTTGTTTTAATTCAAAAGTGGGTAATAAATGACCATCCATATCAAACACTGAACTGTCATCATTCCAGACCACATGGAGGATGATATTGCGGTAAGCTTCATCTTTTTCATGACCATGAAAATACCATTCAGAGGACTGTGTGTGAATCTCTATGTGACCTGCCAGGATTGTGTCATTGATTTTTATCCGGGCATGGAGAAAATCAGGTCCGCTATCGTGATTGTGTTTACCATAGGAGACAATCTCAAAGGATTGTCCATCAGTGAGGGTTAATTTACAGTGGTCAAACTGGTGGGTAAGCCAGATGTAATGAAGAAAAGCCTCTTTCATAGCAGGGGATTTAAAATTAAGCAATAAATATAAGGCATTATAAAGATCTGAAAAAGTATTTTTACACAATTCATTTTCTGAATCAGAAATGCGCAAAACATTTACACTGAATTTATTGCTGCTGATGGGGCTCAATCTGCTGATCAAGCCCTTGTATATCTTCGGTATCGATATAAAAGTGCAGAATGTAGTAGGGGCAAGTGATTATGGCTTATTTTTTTCGATTTTTAATTTTTCGATGCTCTTCCAGATAATCCTGGAATTAGGGCTGAACAATCTGGTACGCAGAGATATCGCTGAGAATAAGCAATTGACACAGCGTTATTTTTCACACCTGATGGGATTGAAGTTGCTCTTGCTACCTGTTTATATTGGTCTCTCCTTACTTTTCGCATTAGTGGTAGGCTATGGAAAGATACAGTTTGACATTTTATGCTATGCGCTGATCATTCAGATCGGGCTTAGCTTTATTTTGTTTGTCAGAGCCATTCTGGCAGGGCTGGGTAAATACAAATGGGATAGCTTGCTATCCATAATGGACAAGCTCATTTTGATCTTGTTATGTGGTTATCTGCTGTATATTCATCAGGGCACTGGATTTACGATATATACTTTTTTGTATTGTTATCTGGCTGCGATTGGCCTTACGCTATTACCTGGATTTGGTATTATTCTTTTGGTATTACCTCGATTCAGAATTGGTTTTCATTACCCGCATTTACGCTTTTTTGTACGGCGGGCTTTCCCTTATGCACTCATCACTTTCCTGATGATCATGTATGGTCGTATGGATAGTGTGTATCTCGAGCGCCTGCTGCCAGACGGAGATTTCCAGGCAGGCATTTATGCGGCGGGATTTCGATTATTGGATGCCTATCTGATGTTTGCCCTGCTGTTTTCCAATCTGGTTTTACCGATGATGACCTCCATCAGACAGGATATTGAAGCTAAGCTATATTTTTTCAGATTCACTTTCAATCTTATCATGGTGCCGACCATTATCTTTGGATTAGGGGGATGGTTTTTCAGGGCAGAAATCACTGAATTACTTTATCATCATACAGAAGCTGAATGGAGCCGGACGGTCGGATTATTGCTTGTGACGAGTATTCCACTGGGTCTGGGAATCATTACCGGGTCTGGTATATTGAGCTCCGGCAAGCTTCGTCGTCTGAATATCCTATATACCTTAAACATTGCGATCAATATCATTCTTAATCTGATATTAATTCCTCAATTTAAAAGTGAGGGCGCTGCAATTTCCGCACTATCAGTCAATACAATAACAGCAATCGTACAGTATTACCTGATCTATCAGGCATTTGAAGAGAAAGTTAAATGGACCAATCTCGGGGTGATTGGGCTATTCCTGATATTTAATGTCCTAATTATCCTGAGTATAGAAACAATATTGCCGGCGCTTACCTGGAGCATTCGTTTCTTACTTTTCAGCGGTCTTTCCCTTTTCATTGCCCGCATAATGGGCTTACTGCCATTTTCAATAATAAAACAAATTTCATCCTATAGAAAGACAGTATGAATGAAGCAATTACACAGATAAATTCAAACCTCAGGTGAAGTGTGATTTCATTTTTAACCCAATTACTGAAATGGTTTATCAATCGTAAAGCTTCACTCTGGAATAGATGTAATCTACATGTTCAGGTTCGATGCCTTGAGCCCGGATAAGTGTTTGCATCTGAGCCCGGTGATGAATACAATGATAATTTAATTGTAGTGCGATCTCCATTGGCGTTACAGACCAATGACCAGCCTTATCTTCATGTACAGAAAACATAATGCCTTTCTCTAATTCATCCAATGGTAATGCCTTAAAATAATCAATAAATAAGACCAGGCTTTTGTCCCACTCTAATTCGAGTTGATCGATGGGATATACCGGATCCCACCATTCCATCAAGCCAGCATTAGTGACCTGGGTGATTCTACTCATCCATTTATACTGACTGTTGATGACATGGCTGAAAATTTTGACACATTCGGTTGGGTTGGGAAGTGTCTTGATAACCTGGAGTTGTTTTTTATTCGATTCGTCATTAAAACGAAAGGTTTCCAGAATATAATCCCTCATTTCCATGTTCTTATTCATTTGGGGTTAAAATGCCCGATTATGTTGATTCTTTGATAATCATTGCCAGCATGAACGGAAGTTTATACTCGTTACTTTTACCAAAATTAAATAAATGTTAACTATTCTAAAATACCTGCCCTGAAATTTTTTTTCATTGCTATAAAAAATGTTGGTAATACGCTTATTTAGCTATTTGCGCAATACATTGTGGTATGATGAAATGAAGGAAATAAAACATTGGTTCAGGAGGAAATTCAATTCAGGCATTGACATCTCTTGGTTTTGAGCATTTGAGCATTGGAATGCAAAGTATAAACTCGATATTTGCGGGGAGTATGCGTTATTTACTATTTGTATTGGTATTTTTTATAGCCTGTAGCACACACAGGCAAGCTGTATTGTCTGACCAGGGTGTCCCGGCTGATGGCAGAGACGAGATCAGATTTTATTATTTGAAGATCGGCCACGATCCGGGAACAAATCACAATAGAGTAAATCTAATCCGCCAATCGGTCAGTGTAGGCAAACTCAAGGAGCAGAATCTCCCGGTACATAGTGATACCTATCTCACTATTAGTGTGGATAATGGGGCTGGGCAATCCGACTCATTTCAGATAGAGCATCCACTTTATAGGAGAGTAGAATATGTGCAGGATTCTGTGCTGATGAATAAGGAAATGACGCTGGATGAGAGCGAGTTTTTTATCCGTGTTCCTGTAAAAAGAGGAATTACAAGAGCGATTAGAATCACGGAAACGCTGAATGATTCGGTCAGGAATAATCTATTGACAATCAAAATTTAAAACATTGAAAAAGCTATTTTTCTTACTTTGTTTTTATATATGTATTGTGCATGTAGCCTGGGGTCAGGTATTTGCGATAGATACTATAAGCTATAATGGCTCCACCGATCATTTAATCAATTTAGTAATCATGGGTGATGGATATACAGCGGATGAACAAACAAAATTTGTCACTGATGCGACCAATTTCTCACACTATTTGTTTGCGACTGTACCCTATGTGAATTATAAAAACTACTTTAATATTTTCGCGATTAAAGTGATCTCAGAAGAATCCGGTACGCGTCATCCCAATACCGCCAGTGATTGTAGCAGTGCTTCTCCGCTGGTCCCTGTCTCGAATCCGAAGACTTTTTTTGGCTGTACCTTTGACTACGATGGCATTCACCGGCTGATGTATCCGACCAATTTCCAGAATATTTATAGTGTACTTGTTACTAATTTTCCAAACTATGATCAGGTAATTATTATTGCGAATTCACCCTATTATGGCGGTGGTGGTGGTGAATATGCCGCTACAACTACACATCCATATGCGGCTGAAGTAGTGACGCATGAGATGGGTCATTCCTTTGGAGGACTGGAGGATGAGTATGAGTCCGGGATTGATTTTGAAGCACCAAACCAAAGTAAAGTTTCTGATCCGGCAACTGTTCGGTGGAAAAACTGGATCGGTTCCAATGATATTGATATCTATAAAAAAGGAGCTACTGATTGGTACAGGCCGCATCAGAATTGTAAGATGCGATATCTGAACCGCCCGTTTTGCAGTGTATGTACAGAAGCGATTATCGAGCGGATTCATATACTTACGGATCCTGTACGGGCATTTAGTCCGGTGGACACACTGCTGGTATCTACTGATTCGGTTATCCATTTTGCGATTGATTTGATAAAGCCCGAACCAAACACGCTGAGCACTCTCTGGCGTCTGGATGGTGAGATTGTTGCTGGTCAGGTTGATTCGTTTCATGTTGCTCTGGATACTCTTCCATTGGGTGATCACACCTTCAATGTTCTGGTCACTGACACCAGCTCGATGCTCAGAGTGTATAATCATTCTTCACTAAACCGACATTTTAGCCTTATAAACTGGAGAATAAAGAAAGCCTCATCCGGGGTTCATCTTAGTGGAGAACAGGATTATTTTATGTTTGAAGTGTCGCCCAATCCAATGACAAGTGTATTGAATATCAAGGGTTCGACCGAAAAAGCCCGTGCAGTTTCAATATCCTTAATGTCAGTGGATGGGAATCAGGTGTCACCCACTCTGCGATTTGAATTACACGCTGGAGATTTTGAGCGAGACATTGATGTAAGTCGCCTCTTACCGGGTATCTATGTTTTAAATCTACAGATTGATAATCAGCCAATCACAGTGAAATTAATCAAGATAAAATAGCCGGGCTTATATCTTGCTGGGAAAATTATCATTCCTCAGCATTCATTATCGTTATTTTTTGAGTAAATACCTCCTGCCGGGCTTCGTCAATAATCTGTATGAAATATAATCCATCGTGGATATTAATATCGATGGGTATTATCTGTAGGTTTTTTACTTTATTTTCTAATATTTTCTTTCCATTTACATCCCTGATGATAAAAGTAAGTGCGGGATAGGGTTTATCCATCATTAAGCTGAATGACCCGGAAGATGGGTTGGGGTAAACCGATACTTTATTTGTGTAAATTTTATGTGTACGCACATTACTTACAGTCATGCAGGATGAAGTATCTGTACAGGAAGCTGTAATTATGACCACAGCATAAGTTCCATTTTTTTCCGGAGTGAATACCTGGTGGGTTGCACCGTCAACCGGTTTGTTTCCATTATTACAATCAATCCATTGATAATCTACATTCGCCTGATTTGCAGTGAGGGTAGCTCCGTTTCGGGATACAGTAGTATCCAATTCCAGTATAGTGAGATCTATAGTAAGAATGCTGTCACATCCAGCGACATTCGGTATCGTGTCTATATAAGTACCACTACTGGTCCAGATATATTTATTACTGGGAGAAAGATATTGATTGCAGGCAGTGACCGGAAGAGTAGCTGTCGAATTCGTATGTATGCTGAGATTGATGGTAAATGTACTATCACATCCGGCAGAAGTAGCAAGTGTATCTTGATAGGTGCCATCAGTGGTCCAGGTATATTTACCACTCGGAGAAGTATATAAATAGCAGGAAGAAACAGTTAATGTGTCTGAAGTACTTCTGTGTATGGTGAGGTGTATCGACAGGATGCTGTCGCAGCCGCCCGCATTCGGAATAGTGTCAGTATAAAAGCCGCTTTTTGTCCATAGATATTTGCCGCTTGGTGACGTATAGTTGTCGCAAGCGATTTCGGTAATATTTCCTGAAGTATTTTTACAGGAATAGACAGTGAACACCCGGGCTTGTCCGTTTTGAGGTCCGGCGGCATCATTGAGTGGTGACCCGATACCTATGGTGCCCGGATCCGGCATACTTACCGAGAATCCCGGCCAGTCATGATTGCCTTCACCAGGAATCTTAGTGCCATTTTGAACCCATTCATTTCCTTTCCATACAAATACGCTTACATGGTCTGACTTTTCACCATTGGCTTCATCTGTGACTACACCCAGGGCAATCGTATTGGCATCCGGCATACTGACAGACAGGTAGGAAGGTGCACCTTGATTTATCCCACTAATCCGGCCTTTGACATCCGTACCTTTTCGTTGCCAGGAAGTGCCATCCCAGGTATAAATCCGGGCTAAATTGCCATTTGGAAATTCGGAATATTTGAGCACACCTGCGGCCAGCGTGTTGGCATCCGGCATACTGACTGATATACCGGCAAAATCAAGGGCTCCCTCACCGTCTAAGTCAATACCTTTTTGTATCCAGTTGTTTGAGCCTGCATCCCATGAATATACACGGACCTGTCCTGCGTAGTTACCCTTTTGATTATTATTAGGCGCACCGATGGCTACTGTATTGGCATCCGGCATACTGACTGAGGTGCCACTTTCATTTTGAGGAGCTTCGCCATTGATATCCCCACCCTTTTGTATCCATGCGCTTCCATTCCAGGAATAAATGCGGACATGTCCTGCAAAATTACCGCTGCCGTCATTTCCCGGTGCACCGATGGCAAGTGTATTTGCATCCGGCATACTGATTGCAGTCCCGGAGCGGTCACTGGCTGCTTCGCCATCGATATCAGCCCCTTTTTGTATCCATACACTGCCATTCCATGTGTAAACCCGGACTTGACCGGCATCCGTGCCATTCCCATCATTATTAGGAGCACCGATGGCTACGGTATTTACATCGGGCATGCACACTGAAGATCCCGAGAAATCTTTAGATGCTTCCCCTTTTATATCTGCACCGATCTGTATCCAGCTACTATCTACCCAGGCATAGATACGCACTACACCGGCACCGGTGCCATTGTCATTATTGTAAGGAGCGCCGATAGCAATGGTGTTTCCGTTCGGCATACTTACCGAGAAACCGGCTTGTTCCTGATCCGTCTTCCCATTTATATCTGATCCTTTTTGTGTTTGAGCAGGGAGGGAGTAAGTTATCCCGGTGCAAAAAGTAAATAATAGAACCGATAGTACGTTTGTTCTGCTCATGATGCAATGCTTTATCCTAAGGTACGAAGATTTTTGAAAATGACAGGAGATATTACAAGAATTACAATTCCTATAAATCGTCAGGATTACTTTTTTGAACACGGCCATCATCGCCATACCCGGGAAAGATTGCAGCAGGGGTCATCGCCACTGTGGCATAGCAGTAATAATAATCCAATACTCTGTAAGCTTTTATGGAATCATCCGGCAGAGTAATTCCGGGAATTCCGGACAATGAAACTGATGTCAGCCCGTGAATAAGGGCTTCGTCTATCTCATCCATGATTAGATGGTCAGAATATCTTTCTCCTTCGAATCAGCCAGTTTGTCTGCCTGCAGGGTGTAGTCATTGGTCAATTTCTGCACTTCATCTTCTTTGGATTTACCAAAATCTTCCGGAAGACCATCCTTGATCATTTTTTTGATGTCATCCATGCAATCTCTACGAGCATTGCGGATACTAACTTTTGCCTCTTCTGCCAGATGTTTCGCCTGTTTGACCAGATCCTTACGCCGTTCTTCAGTCAGCGGTGGTATGGTCAGCCGGATCACCTCACCATCATTCTGTGGAGTAATGCCCAGATTGGCCTCAAATAAGGCATGTTCTATCACCTTCAACATTGCTTTTTCCCAGGGTTGGATCACAATCGTTTTTGAGTCTGCGGTGGATACATTGGCTACTTGCTGTACCGGAAGCGAACTACCGTAATAATCCACTAATACTTCCTGCACCAGCGACGCAGAAGCTTTACCAGTACGCACTTTTGAAAGTTCATGCTTCAAATGATCCAATGCCTGATGCATAAGCTCTGATCCTTTTTCCAATACCTGATTTACATCATCTTTGTTCATAGTCAAAAATTATTTATGATGGTATAAACACTCATTTTTTGGGAAAAAATCCCTGATTCTGATGCAAGGTACGTAAAATATTCAGGGGCGGGAAACAGCTTCCTTAAAATGTGCACTACAGAGAAGCACCTCATATTTCTAAAGTCGTTTTAAACAGCAAAAATCCTTAAATTTACATGCATATTTTAATTTCAAACCATTTACTATGAAAATCAAAAACCTCGTTTACGCACGATTGACTCTATTTTTAATTTGTGGATTCATCCTCTCATGTAATAAAGACAAACCACCATCAGATCATCCTAAGACAGTTATAGATATTGATGGGAATGTATATGCAACTGTATTGATAGGCAATCAGATTTGGATGGCTACAAATTTGAATACCACAAAGTATAACGATGGTTCTACCATACCGGAACTGGCGAACTCGGATGACTGGTATAATGCAACTGCAGGTGGATGGTGTGCATATAATAATGAATCGACCAATATTAGCACTTATGGCCGATTATATAACTGGTATGCAGTAAAAACCGGATTGCTGGCCCCCAAGGGTTGGAGAGTGCCTACGATTGATGACTGGAAGACACTTGAGCTATTTCTGGGAGAATCATCGCTGGCAGGAGGTAAATTAAAAGAAGCAGGATTTGGGCATTGGTTTAGTCCGAATGTTTCTGCTACTAATGAAAGCGGGTTCAATGCTCTCCCTGGTGGGAACAGAACTTCTACCAGTGCATTTTACTCAATTAACTATACCGGATATTGGTGGACGGCCACGAAAGGATCAGACAATGCTTATGCACGCTACTGTTTTCTTGATTTTAATAGCGGATTTTTGCTAAATGATGAAGATTATGTCTCTGATGGAATGTCTGTCAGGTGCATCAAAGAATAAAGATAAATGTTACTCTTTCAGTACCAATAAGGACACCCGGGTCAGGCCTTTGGTCTTAGCACTTATCTTGCGTGCTGCAGCAGTGCTCAGGTCGATGATAAATCCGGTGTGTTTTGACATCCGGTCATTGATGGTAATGATGACTGACTTATGATTCTCCAGATTGGTAACTTTTACTTTGGTGCCCATAGGCAGCCAGGGATGAGCTGCCGAAATCTTCTCCGGATCATACTTTTGGCCCGAATAAGTAGGTATTCCTTTATACTTTTTGCTATAGACAGTAGCCGTACCTACATACTTCTGTCCGGAGGCAGAAACAGCAAAAAATAAAAGTATAATCAAACTTAAATATCTCAATACTATGATTAAATTTTTGCAAAGGTAAGCGCAATTATTTAATTAAAGTTCAGAAATGATTGATATTTAACTATTTATTTAAAATGTTGGTCGTAGAATAACCTTCGACAAAAGGGAGTGAAAGCACCGCCCCGCCGTGATCAATGACGATTTCTGCCCCTACAATATTTTCTACAGAATAATCACCACCTTTCGTGAGAATATCAGGCAAAATACGCTGAATCAGTTCCAGTGGCGTGTCTTCGGCAAACCAGGTGACGAGATCCACGAACTCCAGTGCAGCTAATAATAAAGCCCTGTCTTCTCGTGTATTAACCGGCCGTGAGGGTCCTTTCAGGCGTCGTACGGAGTCATCGTCATTGATTGCGACGATAAGTTTATTTCCAAGCTGTCGGGAGGCATACAGATAATAGATGTGACCGGTATGTAACAGATCAAAACAGCCATTGGTGAATACCACCTCAAAACCAATGTCTTGCCAGGAATGTACAGTTTTCGCTGCCTGTTCCGGTTCTTGTATTTTAGTGATGAATTCCATTTACATTATTTCTACTTCCTCAAGCGGAATCGCTTTCTTATTGGTCAGCGGTAAGATAATCAATGCCAATATACCGAAAAGGATGGTAGTGAAAATTTGGATATCAAAAAAGATGATATTGGCCAATGAAAATGCATCATCGCCCCGTATGTGATAAATGGCGAGTGATGCTACGACCAGTGCATGATAAGTCCCCATGCCACCCGGGGAAGGTATTAATATGCCAAAACTCCCAAAGACAAATACCAGCAACGCTGCATTTGGCCCCAATGAAGCCGTAGGGGCGAAAGAGAACAATGCGAAATAGGTCATCAGATAATAACAGACCCAGATTAAGACCGAATAGATAAAGAATAAAAAGGGTTTTTCGATACGTTTTATCACCCTTATTCCTTCATAAAATCCCAGTATAAATGCTTTGATCTTAAAATAAAGCATTGACTGTCTGATCTGCCGTTGGAAGATGATCAACAGTACAAATAAGAGCAAAATTCCAACCAGAAAACTTTGAAAGATAGTTCCTCGAAGGAAAGCTGAGACATTGAAGTCGCGCATATTGGATGCGAGATAATTATAAATGGCATCATATTCCATAGCCATAGCCAGCGCAATCACCAATGCCATTGAAATTAAGTCAAGTATCCGATCCAGTGCAATAGTACCGATGACTTTATCTACCTTAATTTTCTCATATCGGGCGAGAGATACACCCCGAACCACTTCACCGGCACGACTTAGCCCCAGATTAGCAAAATATCCGATCATAATCGTCCAGAAGGCATTTCCGAAGCGGATCTCATGCCCCATTGGTTTGAAAATCATCTGCCACCGGAATGCTCTGAACACATTACTTGCCTGGAAACAAAGTACTACGACCAATAGCCACCAGACATTGGCCGATCGGAAGTCAGCGACGAGTTTCTTCAGCAGGCTGCAATCTTCCGGCGCTACACCATCAATCTTGCACTGTGCCTGAAATGCCTGGTTTTGTGAATTATATACCCAATAGAGGATACCACAACCTATTGCCAGGAAGAGTAGAAATTTCAGGATATTGATCCAGGTGTCAGCCCGTCTGATCTTCAAGCCAATCGGTTGTTCTGGTCAGGAAAAACAGCTGCAGGTTTGAATGATTTAGCTTCTTCTGGGGTCATGAGTGCATAGGAGATAATAATAATCACATCACCGACTTCGCATTTGCGTGCGGCAGCACCATTGAGACAAACAGTACCACTATTTCTCTCTCCCCGGATCACATAAGTTTCTATCCGTTCGCCATTGTTATTATTCACGATCTGAACCTTTTCACCTTCATACAGATTAGCTGCTTCCATGAGCGCTTCATCTATCGTGATACTGCCGATATAGTTCAGATTAGCTTCTGTCACAACGGCCCTGTGAATCTTTGATTTAAATATTTGTAATAACATGCAGGTGCAAAATTACATTTTCTATCCTTTTAAGCAATAAAAAGTCGACTTAGTTCCATTCTCCGGAGAAGTTCAACTCATGACAATGTTTACTGTTAATGCCTCTATAGCATGTACTTTCGTTTTTGAAGTCTGTGCTTTTTAACAGATTTGCAGCAGATTAGTGTTAATTTTTGTGAATAGAACAATATACCACCCCGATATTATGTATTCATGCTATTCATTATTTTAATTACAATTAAAACAAAAATTTATTTGAAGATGAAGAAGCTAACATTGTTTTTAATGACTGTCCTCATGATGTGGTCATTCAGTGCAACCTCACTAATGGCACAAACTACCAAACCGGCAACTGCTCCGAAGACAGCCAAGACGGAGAAGGTAGAAGCGAAAAAAGCAAAAAACAAGAAAAAAGCAAAGAGTGAGGCAAAAGCCAGCTCCACTGCTACACATGTGAAGAAGGATGGCACACCGGATAAGCGATTCAAAGAGAATAAACATGTAAAAAAAGACGGTACTCCGGATAAACGTTACAAAGAGAATAAATCTACCAAGTAAACAATCCGGCCAGAATGAAAGCGAAATGTACATTACATTTCGCTTTTTTTATGCCTGTATTCAACTTGTAGGATGAGATTTGTATATATTTAATGAATTAAAGCTGTTAAAATGAAATCATTGTTATTGTCAGCATTCTTTCTTTTGGCTGTGATGCACAGTGTAAAGGCGCAGGATATCAAGGTCAGTGCAGGTCCGGAGATATTACGTTCATTTAATTTTACCGAAGTGTTTTATGGATGGGGCGGGAGTGCTCAGGCGACCTGGTGGGTCAGATCTACATTGGGTCTGGGTATCAATAGCGGGTATTATCACTTTCAGAGCAATACAGCCCTGATCGGCGCTAATAAATTCCCTACTTATTCAATGATTCCTGTCTTCTTCGTGGTCAGATATCCGATTCCGGTTTTTGAAGGTTTGTATGGACAAGATATGTTTGGTTATTCTTTTACACAGGATGTCCAATTATTAAAGGCGGATAAAGCAGTTACAGGTGGATTTACTTACTATTTTGCTTTGGGATATGTAATTCACAATCATTTTGACCTCTCACTGAAAGTAGGCCGGACCCGATTGAATAAAAAGAATGATACCGTTAATGTGAATGAGCACAACGTAGGTTTAAAGCTGGCGTATATCTTTTAAACCAAATTAGTGCAATAAGCCTAATAAGGTTTGCACTGACTTCAAAGACATATCGAGGAAGCTCTGAGGCAGGATACCTACCACAATGACAAAGAAACACAGAATCCCCAAACTCAGGAACTCCCGAGGGTTTACATCATTGAAATGGTTGGTTTCAGCCGTTGGATTGCCAAACATTGCCAACTGAAACATTCGAAACATATAGACAGCGCTTAAAATCACAGTAGTGCAAGCCAGAAAGCCCAGGAAATTATTGTAAACAAAGATGCTCTTTATCAATAGAAATTCACCGACGAACCCATTGGTCAAGGGTAATCCGATGGACCCCAGCAAAAGGATAAATGCAAGAATAGCATAGTTGGGTGCTTTTAATGCAATACCCCCCATTTCTTTTAAATCCCGTGTGCCCAGCCGGCTTTCGATGATATCAGCTACTATGAATAAACCGATGATATTGACTCCATGATTGAACATCTGTATAAGTGCACCCTGCCATCCAGCTTCACTCATTGTGAATATTCCTGCAGCGATGAGGTTGACGTGTGCCATGGATGACCAGGCAAAGACACGCTTGATGTCTCGCTGAGTAATCGCTATTAATGAGCCAAAAACAACACCGATTACTGCCAGTGTGATTAATATCATCTTCAGCTGCTCCATTCCTTCCGGAGAAAGTCCCACTAACCAGCGCATGGCACCATAAGTACCCATTTTCAACATGATACCACTAAGTAATAATGTACCGGTCGCCGGTGCGTAAGTATATGTATCCGGCTGCCAGGAGTGCAGTGGAAAAATAGGAATCTTTACTGCAAAACCTACAAAAAAGCCCAGCGCGACCCATATAGCTTCAGTGATACTGAGATTCACCTGCATCAGAGCAGCAAAGTCAAAGCTATGTATTCCCGGTGTCTGTAAGTATAAATAGATGAGCGCTGCCAGCATCATTAGACTACCTACGAAGGTGTAAATAAAGAATTTAAATGTACTGCGCAATTGACCTTTATCTCCCCACAGGGCACAGATGAAATAGATCGGAAGTAGCGCCATTTCCCAGAAAATATAGAAGGAAAGCCCATCCATTGCTATAAAAACCCCATTCATTGCTGCAACCATCAGGAATAACATACCATATAAACGGGTGTGCTCAGCATAGGGTTTGTTCATCGTATTGATGACAATCACAGGTAGCACTACACTACTTAACAGGATAAGCAGGATATTTAAGCCATCCAGACCTCCGGAGACATTAACCCCATATTCGGGCATCCACAGCCAGCTATAGGTAAACTCTGCACTGCCATCAAATGCCATGTTGCTGATCAGATAGCCGCTGAAAACCAGCATCGCCAATGAACCGATCAATGCAATCATTTTCATAGGTTTCCCTGTCCAGATAAACCCAATCAGGCTGAATATGAGGGGTATGATTATTAAATAGGCTGCCATCTTACTCTCTTCTGTTTTTATTTATTTCCTAAGTTCATGCATTGTGGCTAAAACATATATCCAAAGACTAACAGTACGATAGCTCCGATCACCATTCCGAGCAGGTATTTCTCCAGGTTACCATCCTGAGTACGTCTCAACGTATCTGCCAAAGCTTTTACACCAGCGCCTATACCTTCAGCTATCCGATCTATCAATCCCTTTTCTACATTTCGGTCTGCTATCCGTGAAGAATCCATCACCGGTCCGGCTACTGCGTTATCGTAAAAGTCATCGATATAGAATTTATTAGCGAGTACAGTTTTCCATCCCCTGAGTTTATCATCTTCGACAGGTACTTGTCTGCCGGAAACGAAGGTTCGGTATGCCCAGAATAATACACTAAGAATGATTACTGTAGTAACTATCATTAGAGTCCATTCAGTAGAGTGTGACAGACCCATGACATGCTCTTCTCCTTTAAGCACCGGATCAAGCCAGTGGTGCAAAAACTGGCCTCCGCCGAAGAGTGCCGGGATATTAATCAATCCCCCAATGACAGATAAAATGGCCAGAATCCAAAGTGGTAAAGTCATAGAAGCCGGTGACTCATGTAGATGGTGCTTTTGGTCGGCAGTTCCTCTAAACTCTCCGTAAAAAGTCAGAAAATACATACGAAACATATAAGCAGCTGTAAAGACGGAGATCAATACACCAAATACCCACACAATCGGACCGTAATCAAAGGAAGCCGCGAGGATCTCATCTTTAGAGAAGAATCCGGCCAATAAAGGAAAGCCAATTATCGCCAGTGAGCCCAGTAAAAAAGTGAGATTCGTCTGTGGCAGAAATTTCCTCAGTCCACCCATCCTTCTGATATCCTGTTCACCGCCCATGGCGTGGATAACCGAGCCACTACCGAGAAAGAGTAGTGCTTTGAAGAACGCATGTGTCGTCAGATGAAAGAAGGCTGCTGTATAAGCACCTACACCCAGTGCAACAAACATTAAGCCCAGTTGGGATACTGTAGAATAGGCCAATACTTTCTTTATATCATTTTGCTGTAGCGCTATCATACCCGCGATCAGTGAAGTCAGTACAGCAACAATCAAAATAAACTGACTGGCCACTTCACTATTGAGGTAAATAACATTGGAGCGCACCACCATATAAATACCAGCAGTCACCATCGTCGCTGCGTGGATTAATGCTGAAACAGGTGTCGGGCCGGCCATCGCATCCGGCAACCAGGTAAACAGTGGAAGTTGGGCACTTTTACCGGTAGCACCAATAAATAACAAGAGTGCAATTGCCGTTAGAATTCCGGGCGCTATTCCGCCGATTTTTTCAAAGACTGTATTAAATTCAAGTGACCCGGTATATTGCCAGATCAGGTACATGCCAAGTAAAAAAGCTAAATCACCGATTCTGTTCATCACGAAGGCTTTACGACCGGCATAGCCGAAATGGGTATTCTTGTACCAGAAGCCAATAAGTAAGTAAGAACATAGACCTACACCCTCCCAACCAGCAAATAAGGTCAGATAAGAATCGCCCATCACCAGCAATAACATAAAGAAAATGAAGAGATTCAGATAGGAGAAGAAACGACCCACACCGGCATCTTTTTGCATATAACCGATGGAATAGACGTGAATTAGAAAACCGATTCCTGTAATGATCATCATCATCCAGACCGAAAGCCGATCAACCAGAAATCCAATATCCAGACTGATCTCGCCCAGCGTAAGCCAATTGTACCAATAGTATTTGATCGGAGTGGGATCATGATCAATCTGCATGAATAATACAAGGGTCATGACGAATGAAATCAGAACAGCCAGGCTTGATATTCCTCCCACTACTGTAGCAGGCATTTTTCTACCCAAAGTCCCACTGATCAGGAATCCAAAAAAAGGAACCAGAAATATCCAGGGTATCAAATTCGTCATCTCAACACTTAATTACGTTTATTCATTCAAATTACCACTTCATACGATCCAGGAAGCTAATATCTACGGATTTAGTCCTGCGGTATATCATTATCAGTATAGCCAGACCCACTGAGGCTTCAGCAGCAGCTACCAGCATTATAAAAAACACAAAGACCTGACCGGAAACATCCTGAAGATAGGTGGAAAAAGCGGTCATCAACAGGTTGATTGCATTGAGCATTAATTCGATGCACATCAGGACAATAATCATATTGCGACGAATGAGTACGCCCAAAACGCCAATACTAAAGAGAATCAGGCTCAGGACGATAAAGTGCTCAATCGGTACTACTTGTAATACGGTCTCCATATCAATGATTTAAATTTTGATCCCGGGGTTCTTTCTTGCCTACCATGACTGCACCTACCATTGCTGCAAGAAAAAGGATTGATGAGATCTCAAAGGGAATCAGAAACTCAGTAAACAATGCTTTGCCCAGATTAGATACCAATCCCAGCCCAGTTACGCTGGCTCCCGGTGGGGCTACCTCAGTCATGCCTCGTGTGGCTCCGACCATAGTAACCATCAGCATTCCGGCAGCAATGATGCCGATAAACTTAAATAACTGAGATTTCTGTGGTTCGGAATCTTTATTTAGATTGAGCAGCATCAATACGAAGAGAAATAACACCATGATCGCCCCGGCATATACGATGATATGCACCACTGCGAGAAACTGCGCATTTAGCAGGATGTATTCACCTGCCAGACAAAACATGGTAAAGATAAGTGCCAGAATGCTATGAATAGGATTCCGGTTCAATACCAGGTACAATGCAGACAGAATCGCCAGGAATCCGAGGAAATAAAACAAAATTTGTGTCAGTCCCATAATTACCGCTTAAGATTTTGTCTTTTGGAGACATCGATTCTGTGGTCTATTTCTTCGACCAGTTTATCTTTTCCGTAGATCATAGCATCTCTCGTATATTCAACATCTACGAGACGGTCAGTCAGAAAGATC
This sequence comes from uncultured Saprospiraceae bacterium, assembly GCA_964525915.1. Classification (GTDB taxonomy): domain Bacteria; phylum Bacteroidota; class Bacteroidia; order Chitinophagales; family Saprospiraceae; genus Parvibacillus. The sequence goes on from CAZGKN010000005.1 coordinate 45,283, forward strand.
GCTTCTTTCGGGCATGCTTCCTCACAAAAACCGCAAAATATACAACGCAGCATATTGATCTCATACACTTCTGCATACTTCTCTTCCCGGTACAAATGTTCTTCGCTCTTCTTGCGCTCGGCTGCAACCATCGTGATAGCCTCTGCCGGACAAGCTACAGCGCATAGTCCACAGGCAGTACATCGCTCCCTGCCCTCGTCATCACGCTTCAGCACGTGCTGCCCGCGCCATACTACAGACCGTGGCCTTACCTCTTCAGGGTAGGGAATAGTGACTGGCTTTTTAAAAAAATGTTTTATAGTGACTGACATGCCAGCCAGAACTGCAGGCAAATAAGCCTTTTCAGCCAGTGTCATCTTTTTATCACCTACTTTCTTGCTTCGATTGGTTAGTGCTTGCATTATAGATGCAATTTTAGTTAAATTTTTGTGATTTGACCGTATTCAGTTATGGCAAATTTACCGTTAAAGCCGATATTTTTTATGTTTAATTCAGTCAGACTGTATTTTTACCAACCGTACTATGCCATAATCACCTAAAACCTGCACGTGAAAATACTTTTGCAGGTCAGTCCGGCTTTCTTCACTACGGACAACCACTTTTTCACCGGATATGAGGTCTCTTCTATATTTCCATCGGATAGGAAATCCTTCTTTTGTTAAAATATTGACATAAAAATCCAGTTGTGGCTCATATCCTTCATGCAGAATGACAAAATTCCTGAGTAGTGTGTCTTGATTATGATAGGCACTGCTAAGCATTCCTGCCAGTTGATTGAAATCCTGCTCCTTTTTGTCAAATGGGTAAATGACAGCATGCATGATGTTTTTGTAAGGTAAAATAAAAAGCAATCCAACAACAATCCCGAAGTACAACGCCGCGGATTTATTGATTCTGTGTAAGAGAAAATCAATGCATTGATATACGAATAAACCCCCAATTAATGCCAGCAACGGTATTTCAGGGCTCACATAATGAATTAATTTTGTCTGACTACAAGAAATGGTGATCAGGTGGAGGCTGCTTATCAATAAAATATAAAATCCAAACCTGAAAAAAGGGTTTGATTTCTTTCGTAAGAAAAAAATAAATCCTGCCAATGTCATCACTATTCCCTCAGGGAAATATTCCCATAAGCCTTGTAAAAAGTAATCCCATTTCTGTTGGTGGTATTCAATCACTGAAAAATACCGGCCACCGATCTCGTTTTCCCATACTGCTTTGAGATATCCGGGTGCTGCCCATTCTCTTATCAGATAATAGGTAGAAATTAGCAATAATGAAAGGATTGATCCGATTACTACTTTTCGAGTAAAAAAGATCCGCAATGAGCGCTCAGTCATCCAGGTATAAATAAAAATACCGGGCACAAACAATACACCCGCAATAGACTTTGTCAATATCGCCAATGTTAACGTGATAAAGAAATAGTAAATGAATTTACCCTTTTTTTCCTGCAAATAGAGATACCAAAACAGACAATAAGCCGTGGTAAACAATATCATCATCGCATCATAATCACCAGTCCGGGTAATGTGCATGCCAACGAAGCCTACAGACGTGATTAGAAATAATATCGCTATCAAACCAATCCAACCATTTTTGAATACCCGCAGGGCAAACCACATCAATAACAAGACAGTCAACATGCCAGAAATAGCTGAAGGCAGGCGGATGGCCAGTTCATTGATGCCAAACATCTTCATGCTGAGTACCTGTGCCCAGATCATTAGCGGGGGTTTAGTGTTCCACAGCTCAGGAGATCCATAGCAATAAGTAACTAAAAAATTGTGGTTAAAATACATCTCCTGTGCATTGAGGGCGAGGCGTGACTCATCCCAGATCTGGATGGGGAAGGATCCCAGATGTACAAACAAGGGAAACACAGCTAAGACAAATGCAAACAAATAAAACCAGGCGCTAGTGCGGGCACTTCGATATAGAGGAGGCCCTGAAAGCATAAAAAATTATAAGTATTTGACCAGTAAGAAAGCGCCGGTAAGTACGAGATTGATAATAGCTAATGGAATCAGACCTTTCCAACCCAATCGCATCAACTGATCATATCTGAATCGGGGTAAGGTCCAGCGAATCCACATAAAAACAAAAATAAAGAAGAAAATCTTTGCAAAAAAGACCACTGTACCTATCACTGTCAACCAGATGGGGTCACTGATACTGTCCATGCCGGGGAAGTTATATCCGCCGAAAAACAGAACAGAAATTACCGCTGATGAGATAAACATATTAGTATATTCGGCAAAAAGGTAGAAGCCCAGTTTCATACTACTGTATTCAGTATGATAGCCACCGATCAGCTCTGTCTCACATTCGGCCATATCGAAGGGTGCACGGTTACATTCAGCGAGTGCGGTGGTCATGAAAATGATAAAGCCCAGAGGCTGATAAAAAATATTCCAGTTCATGCCGTGCTGTGACTCTACTATATCACGCAGACTCAGTGAACCCGTCATCAGTATAATCGCAATCACTGACAAACCCATCGCTAATTCATAGCTGATAATCTGACTGGAAGCACGCACTGCGCTCAGCAGACTATACTTGTTATTGGAAGCCCAGCCACCGAGCATGATACCATAGACACCGAGTGATAATACACCGAATATATACAGTATTCCGATATCAATGTCGGCCACTTGCAATGGAATGACACCACTATCCAGCTTCAAGTCGGGTCCCCAGGGTATGACGGCACTGGTCATCAGCGCAAGAAACATAGCCAGACCGGGGCCTAGTATGAACAGCCATTTGACGCTCTGATCAGGGATAAATTCTTCCTTGAAAAACATTTTTCCGCCATCAGCCAGGGGTTGGAAAATACCGAATGGGCCGGCACGGTTCGGTCCGATCCTATCCTGCAGAAAGGCCGCTATTTTTCGCTCACCATAAGTTGAGTACATAGCAATCACTAGTGTAAAACTAAACACGACAAGTACCAACACCGCTTTTTCCAGGATTAACGTCCAGTCCATACAGAGGACAAAATAAATAAAAAATTCAGAAACGGAAAAAGAAAAGTTTTGAAGATGGTGGATAATGCTTAATTGTTAATGCTTAATGTGAAGTCTCATGATTTTGGTTGACAACTTTTAGTAATCAGTAATTAAAAAATGGGATTAGATTGAAAAAATGCGTGACGGATAGGAGCGGGCACAAGCGACGTCAGGAGTGCGTAAAGCGGATAGCCGGACCCTGCCCCGGGTATTGTAACGATAAACGAGCTAAGGTCTTCTTTTCACAGATGTACGAAACCGGGCAGGGGCACGCCCAGAACAAGATCGTAGTAAATTTAATCCTTTATGAATGTGTGAGGATAAAGAGAGTAGTTGTAAACTTCGATGGATAAATATTATATTTATTC
>CAZGKN010000005.1:48674-62914 GCA_964525915.1 uncultured Saprospiraceae bacterium
AGAAGCTGAAATAACAGCCGGCAACCCCATAGAGGGAAAAAATTACTTAGAATTGGCAGAAACTAACAAAAAAACACCGACAACAAAATTGTTAAAGGGCCCATCGGCAATTTCTGAACAAAAAATGCATCGAAATGTGATATTCCTGGTCATAGTGGCGTCACTGGGCTATTTTGTAGATATCTATGATATCGTAATATTTTCAATTGTCCGCATACAGAGTTTTCAGGATATCGGCATTGCTGCTGATGCGATGCGGACAGCCGGTGAGTACGTGCTCAACATGCAGATGGCCGGTTTGTTGATTGGTGGAATCGTTTGGGGTATTATTGGCGATAAATATGGACGGGTGCGTGTGTTATTTGGTTCGATCCTGCTGTATTCATTTGCTAATATGGCCAATGCATTCGTCCATGAGCTGAACACGTATGCGATCATCCGTTTTATAGCGGGTTTTGGTCTGGCTGGTGAATTGGGAGCTGGGGTCACACTGGTCAGTGAGACCATGCACCGGAGCAAGCGTGGTTATGGCACTATGTGGATAGCGACCGTCGGTGTGTTGGGTGCCATTGCAGCATTTTATGTAGCAGAGCATTTTGCCTGGCGCAATGCCTACATCGTAGGTGGAGTGCTGGGTCTGGTCTTATTGCTATTACGTGTCGGCACCTTTGAATCCGGGATTTATAAAAAATCTACGGTATCTGCTATCCCCAGAGGGAGCCTTAAGTACTTATTCAGTGATAAAGACAGGTTGCGCCGTTATATCTATTGCCTTTTGATTGGACTACCGATATGGTTTGTGGTGGGCATCTTTGTCACTCAGGCGCCGGAGTTTGGAAAAGCGTTGGGTGCCCAGGAGACCTTGAGTGCAGCAAAAGGAATTCTTTATACCTATATTGGGATATCGCTGGGAGACTTGTTGGCCGGGTTATTGGCACAACTCACTAAATCAAGAAAACTGGCTGTATTCCTCTTCCAGATACTCATCCTGGTCAGTTCGGTATGGTTTTTGATGTCACAGGGCATCAGTACCCAAAAATTTCATGCACTTGCTTTCTTTATGGGGCTGGGTGTCGGTTATTGGGCGACCTTTGTTACTATTGCCTCAGAGCAGTTCGGGACAAACCTCAGAGCTACGGTAACTACTACAGCACCTAATTTCGTCCGGGGAGCACTGATTCCATGCACATTCCTGTTTGAGTTTTTTGTACACAGATCAGATATCATTACAGGTGGCCTGATCATGATCATAGGGTTGGTAGCGATAGCCATATTTGCATTGAGTCGGTTGCCTGAGACCTTTGACAAGGATCTGGATTATCTGGAAGAGTAAAAGGACAAACCGGGGATAAATTCGTAAACGAGGAATCTAATCTCTCCTATTCAGTATGATTAATGCAGCGATAATGCCGGGAATCCATCCACACAAAGTCAGGATCGAAACGATTAATATTGATCCACAGCCATAACCCAACACTGCCAATGGTGGAAAAATAACTGCTAATATGGCTCGCATTAATGACATACGGTATATAGAAGTGAAAAAGATAAGAGTTAGTTCCGGAGAGGAATCAATTCATGCAAAAAGTGTATTTATTTTGGCTAATTACAGAATTAAATAAATTCCTTATCATAAGCGTAGGCTCCAGCCTACGCTAGTGGATTATCTATATTCAGCCTGATATGGTGGTGAAACTAAATTTTTACAAATTTTAAATTATATGTTTCGCTTTATTTGATGTGAATAGTTACAAATTAATTGCTGATATTCAACCCTTTCAGGGTTGGTAGATTTTCTGATCCCTTCCCCCCAATTGCAATTGGGGGCTATTCACATTCAGCCCAATCAGGGCTGCGATACTAAGATTAATTAGTTAAAATATTGGTTTCAATGATTTTAATCTGTTTGAGGTGAATAATTACAATAAATTCCTGGTTTTTGGAATGAAATACTGTGATTAGGAGAATGGCTAATAATAGAATCTAATCATGGCCGGGATCACATGTATTTCTACCGGTCCGTAGCCTATAAATTCACCATCCATATCCACGGGCATTTCGCCGTCTTTCGATTCGATGAAAATATGTTCAGCTTGCCGGTAGATAATCTCTTTTAGTTTCAACGGTTTGCACTTACGGGCATCGCCAATATTGCGGATATATTCCCACTTGGAGGCATTTCCGACGATTATGACCGAAAATTTTCCGTTTGTAGGATCAGCCTCCGGTGCGATACCGATCCCACTGCCAAAATATTTGCCATTCGCAACAGCAATTAGCATAGTATTTCCCTGGTATTTGAAATCATCAATTTTCGCTGTCAAATTAATTTTCCGGTAGGCGAGCAAACTTTGAATAATAGCCTTTTGGTATGTCAGGAAAGGCGTCAGGAACCGGGATGATTGATTAAGGCGTTTTGCTACGTACCCACCCAGGCCTATATCTGCTACATTGACAAAGTACCTTTGTTGTGCGGTTTTTATTTCTGAAAAATAGGAAACCTGACCAATATCAATGATTATTGTCTGATCATTTTCTATAGATTTTCTTATGCCGGCAATTGTCGCAGGAGATCCGGTAGTCCGAATAAAGTCATTGCCTGTACCGATCGGAATCACGCCTAATCTCAGCTTCTTTTTTTCATCCTCTGATAAAGCAGTAGCAGCATGCATGATACCATTCAGCGTTTCATTCAGGCTTCCGTCACCACCGGCACTGATTATTTTTCTATAACCTGCAATTACCGCCTGTGCGGCAATTTCCCGGGCATGACCTGCATATTGGGTGGTTTCTATCGTGTAACTATTTGGGTCGAATTGTCGTATGATTTCATTGTGGATTGCTTTTGATTGCTTTGAGCTTCCATTGATGATAAAAAGTATCTGATCCATTCTTGTTTGTAATAGCGCATGAAGCTAATAAATTTTCATTTAAGTTAAACCCAAAATAAAAGACTATACAATTACGATTAGTTTATATCTATTTCTTTATATATTTTTTAATAATTAATCCTTTTTCAGTCACAAATTGTAACATATACACGCCTGCAGGATAGTTTCGTACATCAAATGTTTCTTTGAATTTACTTTTCATTAATTTCCGGCCATCGGGTCCGATGAGGGACATTTCAATTACCGGGATTTCGGACTGAATAAACAGTATTTTACTTACCGGATTAGGATAGATAGAAATCAATGATGCCAGTGGATTATCTTCATTGATTTTATGATTGTGTGCACCGGTACCTGTAAAAATAAAAGAAAGTGCCTTTGTAGTAGTACAGTTGATCAGGCCGTCATAGTCCAGTGTTAGCGTAAATACATACAGCCCCGGAGTATCCACAGTCACAGCGCTGATGAGGCTATCCGGGTATTCTATTACTGCATGGCCCGGTCCGGAGACTTGTTCCCAGGAAAAAGTTATCCTGTTTTGTGTCAATCCGGCACTGTCGATTATCGCGGAGAGAATACCCGAGAGACTGCCGGTACTATCCTGGCCAAAAGACAGAATCTGAGGTGCATCTATTACAAGGAAAGTTACACATTTCAAAGGGCCGGGCATACAAGTATCTTCCGGAAAAATGCAAAGATCATAGGGGCCAGCAGAATCAAAACTGACAATGGCCGATCTCGAATCATTGAAGAGATGGAGATAGCCCCGTGGCAGGTTCCAATGAATCAGCGTTCCCGGTGGATAGCTATTAGTGATATTTACCTGAACGGTATCTCTCTCGCATACAAAGCGTGGTGCTTCAATTATCGGTGCATTTAAGGGAGAATCTTTCCCAAAAACATCTTTTAATAACCATAGTTCGCAAACAGGTTGATCTGCACCGGACGGATTGAGAATTGTGAACCTGAGTTGTACTTTATAGTTACCGGGTTTGGTAACAACTATCTGATCTGTATTATGACCTATTAATTCATTATTTGTGTCATACCAGAAATTCTCCGTATCGGTGTCTATTGAATCTACACCTACCAAAGAATAATCGAGGCGCAGGGTATCACTGCCTCCTAAACACGAAATCGTATCCCCGCTTGATGTAATCCCACCATCGAGTGTGAGATTTTTCACGTAGAGCCGGGTCAATGTGTCACAGCTGGCAGAGCTCTCATGGCGCAACAAATAAAAAGAATCAATAACCGGATAATCTACTCCCTGATATTGGATCGTAGATTGATCCGGGCATTTGGCAATATGTATGTCCGGATAATGGGGTGTGTCCAGGTGATTTACATGGAGAAACACAACTGTATCACAAGCATTAGTACCTGGTTCGGAATAAAAAAGCCGATAATTGCCCGGAGGAAAATCCTGTCCTCTGAAATTATAAACATCACCCTCGCAGATAATTCCGGTTGTATCTATCGTGGGTGATTGATTCACTTCTATGTCCCAACAATGGGATTTCCATTCACCATCGGAGCATTGGTTGGTAGCTTTCAGACAGAGTGAATGAGTTCCTACACTAAGGCTGTCAGTATTTAACTCAACAGTGAGGCTATCTCCGCCAATTACATTGCCATCAATCGTCCATTCGTATTTGCTTGCATATTGGAAGCCCTGGGAAGATAGCGTCGCCATCTTATATTTACAAAGTTGTGCCGGTGCACTCAAAGAATCACTCACTAAGTCACCGACAGGTCTGTAGGTGCTGCCATAATTCAGCCGGAAAGCAAATCGGGTAGAAATCCCACCATATTGATCGATGACTAAATAATAGGTTTGTCCAGGAGTTACCGCTGAAGAAATATTAATTATACTGTCAACATTCAGAGGTGGGTAGCAGTGACAAACTACCGGGTCCAATAAATCGCCACATTGGTCATACAATGCTAATTGTGGATCGCCGCCATTAATCCAACGAGAAGGACACAAATCCAGGTTGATACTATCAGATGTCGGCACGAATGAAATCCACATCGGATGATTTAATACGCAAGCATTAAGGATACAGAATGGTTCATTATTTGCGGGTGGAATTGTGATATTGTCAATACAATAACCATCCAGATTACACACAAACCCTGGTCCGGATCCATTCAGTGCAGAGTTTGCCGCAACTGAACAGGAGAATGCCGGTAGTACATCCATACTGTCATTGCAAGGAAAATCACAATGATCCTGTGCGAATAAATATTGGTTTGTAAACAGGAGAACACTCCAAAGCATAAAAAATGTAATAACTCTTTTCATAGTCAGGATTTCATGAGTTTATAAATATTGGGACTATTTATCCTGACAATTATATGGAATTTAATTGAAGAATTCAAATAAAATTAAAAACAAAGCTTTATTTCACAAGGTTTGGATAAGGATTTTGGCCTTGATTATATTTATGTCGGGCGAACTCAATTTACAGGATTAAACAAATCAGATGAACTACGATTGTCAGAAAATCAGGAGATGGAAGTGGAACAAATCATTGCGCAAAATAATAACTAATCAAATTTTGGCAGGGCCAATCCACCTCACTCTACTTTCTTCTCTATCTGCCAGACATCCAGAAAAGGGCTGTACTTTATTCGTGTATAATCCTCAGGAACAAAGGGTTGATTAATATCAAGTAAATTCAAAAGTGCACTTTTTACATTTCCAATGACTATTTGCAAGTTTTCTTCATTCAATACAATGTCTGATTTAGAAAAATACTCCAATTTATCATTTGAGCTTTTCAGAAAACAAAGTGCGAGAGCCAGGTTGTTCAAATCTCCATTAACTGAAGGATCATGCGCATACAAATAAGCATAAATCACTAACTGCATCAATTTGTCCTTATCATACTTCACGCCGATATCTTCTACATTAGTGTGCTTAATAATTGTTTTACCTCCGGATTTAAAATCAATAATCTCTGTCATGTTGCCCACTTTTTGTACTCTGTCTATGCGCCCATATAAGTTCACATTGATTACCTCTCCATTGTATTCCAGTGGAAAACTTGCATTCATCTCTACTTCGTTGTGCAGAATGGTAAGCGGTAATTCTTTAGCACGCTCCATGTCTAATTCAATCGCCTCATGCAGCATCTTTTCGGCCGTCTGGTACATCAGATAATTGTACCCGTTGCTGACATCTCCTTCGTAAAATTTTGCTTTGAATGCATCGTCAAGTGCGGCTTTCTTTTTTTCATTAATTTCTGAAAATATCTTAGGCGTGAGCTGTTCCCCTTCAAAGGGTTTGTATAATTGCTCCAGGGCATAATGTATGACTTCACCGATGGTATTGGTTTCGAGATCAAGCTCCAGCTCTTCCTGCTCCCGGATCCCTAATACATATGATAAATAAAACTCCAGGGGGGAAGCAATCAGTTTGTTAATCGAGCTGGCAGAAAGCTTTTTCTTCTGGAGAAAATCCAAAATTTCTGCTATAATTTCCGGTTTTTTTTCAATTTTATACACAAATTCCGGAGTATTATTTAAGGGAATGGAATAAACTTCTTCCTGGTAGCTTAGTTGGTCATGCTGATCTAACTGGCAAATAGCTTCCAACTGCATCAGATAACGGCTCCGTTCTTTTGCGCCAAACTCATCACCGGTGCCATTGTACACTGCATGAAGCGTTTTGGCATGGTGGAGTAAACGATAAAAGGAATAAGCAAAGATCGAATCGCGTTCTTCAAAAGTGGGCAGGTTAAAATATTTTCTGAAGATGTGTGGGATTTGTGTCGTAGTGGACTTTCCGGGTGGTAGGATGCCTTCATTGGCTGATAATAAAATCACGTGTTCGAAATCCAGCGCTCTGGTTTCTAACAAGCCCATCACCTGAATCCCTTTGATGGGCTCACCCTCGAAAGGCAATTTCGACTGTGCCGCAACTTCCCTAAATAATAATTGAATCGAATATATATCTAATATTTCCGGGTATTCGGTATAGAGGCTCTCCAGTTGATTAAATAATTTAGAAAACTCAAATAGAACTTCTATATAGGCCCTGTCAGTTTGATCACCAGCTCCCGGACGCAGTAGCTGGATAATGTCCTGTATTAATGCAAAGAGGGTAGAGGGCGTATTATCTGTATTGAGAATCCTTGCCCATATCCCATTGTTGACATAATGCTTAGTCTTATTTTTAGTCCATTTTACAATATTAAATTTGTTTATTATGCCCGAAATATTTTGGAATAAATGAAATTGATCCAGCTTTTCCATTTCCGGCGATGCACCTAATGATAGAATTGCCTGTGTGTCAAAAGACTCATTGGAATAATGAGAAAATAATTGAAGTATTTTTTCAAAAAAATGATACACACCAAAGGTATTCAATGCTTTCCCCATGGTCACATTATAGGTGCCCGGCGCTGCAGGTAAACTTAATAGCAGTGGTTCCAATAATGTTTCATCACAAAGTACAATGGCAATGGTCGAAAGATCAGTAATAGAATACGATTTAATCAGTTGTGTGAGTATATCCGTACAAATAGCACATTGCGCCGTAAAACTGGGAGATTCTACACTGATCACCTTCAGTTCATGGTTGTGTATTTGATCAGACAATGGCGCGGTCATCCATTTTTGTTGATATTTTCTGTAAAAAACACCCGCCTTATATAAGTTTGCATTTTCGCCGGCATACAATGGATCCATATCCCATATCACCTCCGCCTGGTTCTGGTTGTAAAAATGATTGATTACAGCTTCCTCTGCCTGGGTAAGCACATTAAACCCGGCAAATAGTATGTATGTGTAGTCCATTTCATATCCGAGCTCCAGTCGTTGGATTGCCTGTCGGTGATTATATCCGGCGTAACCACCACCGAGGGCATCCAGTTTTTTATTCAGTTTTCGATATATCTCACGGGCATTCAACCAAAAATCAAAATAAGCCTGCTGTAATAATTCATCAGCGTCATTACTATCGGGTGTCCAGTCTCTGATCATTTCCCGATCCTGGGCTATCAACGAAAAAAAAGTATCTACGTCCACTAGGGCATTGTCCAGATCACTGAAATCAGACAGATATTGTAAGCCACTCCGTATAAATTGGCCGAAGGAAACTGGTTCCGGCACCGACGTTTCATAAGCGGAGTATAAAAGGAGGATCTGCTGCATTTTTTCTGGAGCGCGCACACCGGCGATATTAGTCAGAAACTCATCCATCGTAAAGATATCGGGCACGAAAGTGGGTGTATCAATCAATTCCGGCAGGAAACGGTGTTTCAGATATAGGCCAGCCCGGCGATTCGGCAATACGATAGCCAATTTATGTTCCTGTTGCAATTCAATAATTCGTTGTGCTACCCCGGCTAAAAAATAATTCTCTCTCATGCTTATCTATTGAATTGTACTATTAATTGTTATTATTTCCAGGGGCTCCAGATAGACAAGATGAAGGTTTCCAATGGAATATCCCATCTGCCTGAGCAATGAAGCGTAACCGGTAATCTGCCGTTCATGTGCCGGTTTTTTATTACCGGTCTTAAAATCCAGAATATTTACTTTATTTCCATCAAAATACATGCGGTCGGGTATAAATTCTTGTCCATCTGTGGTGATAATTGATTGTTCTGATTTTATATTTTGCCCCTGAGTGAAATACGCAGTTAATGCAGGATGTTGTACCACTGCCATCAATTTCTCCTGTATGACATCAGTCAGATCCGGCGGGATCAAGCCCCACATCTGTGCCTTCTCAGTCACAGATACTACATCTTCCCGGGTTTTAATTTCCTGAAGTAAATAATGCATGGTCACACCGTGCTCTATACGCTCCCGCTTGTCCTCCGACCAGATCGTACCCGAACGGTTTTTTATAGTAATGTTTGCCATTGGTCCCTGATACCCGACAATATTTTTCTTATTTATTTTGGATGCTTTTTGTTTTTTTTCAGTAGCCTTGGCTTTTTCACCTATACTGTATTCATGTGCATTGCCTAGAAATAATTGAATAACCTGATTTATTCTGCTTAATTTATTTGTTTTATCATTAATGGTAGTATTATCCCCCATAAGCAGATATAGCTCTGATACCGCACGGGTAGTGGCTACATAGAGCAAATTCAGATTATCTAGGAGTATTTTTTGTGCATTCACCTCATAAGCTGCTCTTAATATTTCATTACTACTGTCAGCCGCAGATATATAGCCGTAAATGTGCGTCAGTGGGTGCAGTTCAGGCACATCTGCTTCAAACCAGTATGGGCTATCTTTCTTTATAATAAAATCCCAATCTGCAGCAGGTAAAATCACAATTTCAAATTCCAGACCCTTTGCCTTATGAATAGTGAGTAATTGGACACCATTGACGCTATCCGTACTTTTGATGAATAAGTTGTCTTTGTTTTGTTCCCACCAGGTATAAAATAAATCGAATTCATTGCCATTTTTTTTGGTAAAGTCAAATAAATATTCAGCAAAATAAGCATGTGCTGCGGGTGAATATGAAGTCTCAGGTAACCACCCCTCATATTCATCCCAGGCATCCATTAAAGACAAATCATAGAGCGCTGTAAAATCATATCCTGCACTGGCTGCCAGTTCGCGCAATTGTCTGGGCTGTATTGCTTTCCGGTTCAGTGAGGGCAAATCCACCTGTATCAATCCCAGATGCTGCATCTTTGTTGCGATATTAAGTAAGTGGATTTTATTTTCCGGATCCAGAAAATGCGCATAAAATGCAGGAAATAATGCGACCGAAATCTCATTTGCCAGCTTCAAGCCTTCCTGACTGATAATGTTAATATTATTTGATTTTAAAAATTGGGCATATATAGGCTGTTCCTTTTTGCGGCGGCATAAAATCGCAATATCGCGGTAACTATAACCCCTTTCGGTAGCATCTTTGATAATTTTGAGTACTTCAATGCATCGGGCATCATCCTTGTCCATGATCTCTTCCGGTTCTTCTCCGTCTTCGCCAGAAGATTTATTTTCATTTTTCTTTTGTTCAAATTTCTTTATTTCTACATAACCGCCCGTATTGTTTTCCAGATTTTGTTGGGCTTGATTCTCATAGATCAGGCGGTGCGCTGTAAAATAGTCATTTGAATTTATAAGGTTGAATAATTCATTATTAAAAGCGATAATATTGGATTTACTTCGATAATTGGTGCCCAGAATTTCATTGCTAAAATGTTGCCTGATTGTTGCTTCATGCTGTGCAAGTATCGGATTTTCATTACTTCCTATGAGTAAAGGAAGATCATTGAGCTGTGACACTTCACCCCCTTTGAACCGGTAAATAGCCTGCTTGCTATCGCCTACGATGAGTGTTTCAGCATCAGGATTGTCCAGACTCTCTGCTAACAGTGGAACGAGGTTGTGAAACTGTAACACGCCGGTATCCTGAAATTCATCGATTAGAAAATAACTGAATTTACTACCAATTTTTTCATAAATAAACGGAGCAGGCTGATATTTCACCTGACCGGATATCAAATGATTGAACTCTGCGATCAGCATCAGGTTTTCCTCTTGCTGTACCTCTTTATAAGCACGATGCAGCAAACTGATGGTGATCATTTTAGGCAGACATTTATTTAACAAGTTATACAGTGGGAATTGTTCGGCTTTTTCAATTATTTCAAAACCTAATGGAGTTAATTCAACTTTCAGATCAGCAACCTCATCATCATTCTTTGCTGTCAGCCAATTTCTTTCTCCATTTATTGTTTCACAGAAAGTTTTAGTTAGAACGAAGTCATCCTTCAGCATTTTATTGTACGTATTCGCAAAGGAACCTCCCTTCCCTTTAAAATCAACTGTAGTCCGATTGTGCCTTTGAATACAATCCAAAGAGGCTTGAGCCAGTTCTCTGAGCCTTTTATACAGGGCATTGCGTTTGTTTCTGATTCGATTGTAGATTTCTAGCATGTTTTGTGTGCCAATATCATCCATCTGACAGATAGGCTCCTGGCTATCGTCTTCCATCATGACTTTTGCCGATTTCAGCAGCTCTTTTCGGATATTTGTGTTATCAAAATCGTCCAGATTATTCACTGTTATCTGTTGAAGTAAGCGAGTAGCAAGCTTATCCTGCCCGACACTGGCTAAAAGTCGTCGGACAATTTTATCATATACGAGTGAGGCATTGAGTTCCACATCAAACTGTTGGGGCACCTTTAGTTCATAAGCGAAGGAACGAATGATCCGCTGTGAGAAGCTGTCGATGGTGCTGACATTGAACTCACTGTAATTATGAAGCACAGAATCATAAAAGATCTTTGATCGGTGTTGAAGTTCCGCTGGGGTATATCCCGTCGATACAATCAATGTATCCCACAATGCTTTGTCTCTGCCTGTTACTCCGCGCGCATCGGCCTGACTGAATGCCCTGGCTGCATCGAGGATACGGGACTTCATCTCCTTTGTTGCCTTATTGGTAAAGGTGATTGCCAGGATTTTCTTGTAATTTTCGGCCGGATCCACCAGCGCAAAGCGCAGGTACTCAAAAACCAGTCGGAAAGTCTTGCCCGATCCGGCAGAGGCAGTCACGACATTGAAGCGACCGGTCGATTCATTGCTATTGTTTGTCATTACAGTTTAGTTTCAGGTGTGTAAGTTAAGGGTAACTAAAGCCTCTGACCTAATTTAAAGGCAAAAAAAGTGTGTTATGTAAAACAGGTTGAGAATAGGCTCTATTTTCCACTTGAGGCATACTTCACAAACGGATCATCCAGCTCGAGCTTGTATTGTTTCTGTAGTTCATCCGGTGACAGGACTTTATCCAATCGGTAAGTCATACTGCGATTACCCGATATGTTCCTGCGATAATAGATCAAGCCCTGACCCCGGGCATAGACTTCTTCACCGGTGATATCCAGCCCCAGGATACCCACCTTTTCAGTTTCGACCCTGTCCCGCAACCTGAATTTAATCGCCGGTATAGTTTTGCCTGCATATTGTACAGTTGTATCCCCCGAGAAAATGCGATTGCGTATGAGTTCATAACCCATATTATCCTTACCTATGCCCTGCCATTGGATCCGAAAGAGGAAAATTCCACCTGGTTTAGCCTGATAGGGCACGACATCATCGTATCGGATTACGGCTTTCACCGGCGCAAAGCGTCCGGCAGAATCTGTCCCTGACAGGAAATAATCTTCCATGATAATGCCGGTCCCCACTTCCCGCTCCCGATACCATTGGAGCAACTCACCGACATCATTATAGACAGCATAAGACATCAATCCAACTGAATCGGCCTGAACCCGCCAGAACTCACCGGCGAGATTTGTGTCAGCTACAGCCTTAAAATGAAGTATTCTGACACCATCCTGAGGTTTCATCGACAAATAGTACGCTTTGAGCGATTGCCCTTGCTCCCCGGTTTGCGCACAAGACAAGAGAAAACAAGACGATATTACAGTCAGAATCAATACACAATATTTGGAAACAGTCATTTTGTCATGTATTAAGTTAAATCAAGCGATTGGAACAAACTATGCTACCAATAAAACGTTCATTCTGTGCAGACGAAGTGTATTTTGCTTATTATTTTCCAGGCAAAACAGTCAGCAGGGAAGGAACCAAAGTGTACAATCTTTGAACTGTTCTTATAAAATGCAGCAATAAGAAGTACCTTTGCACTTTATTGGAAAATGCATAAAATTTCAGTGCACTTATTCGTTTACAGTGCCGGATTTAATGCAATCCACCGTAAAATTATAAAAAAGACACAATGTTTAATTTCTTTAAAAAAGTATTTGGGACCAAGACAGAACGTGAATACACCAAGTTCATGCCTGTCGTAGAACAAATAAATAGCTACTTCGAATCCTATCATTCGCTCAGCAATGATGAGCTGAGAGAGAAAACACCGGAGTTCAGAGCGCGTATCGCTACACATCTCAGTGGAATAGATGCTGACCTTGCCAGCCTGGAAACGCAGGCAGAAGAAACAGCGGATATCTCTGAGAAAGAGGCATTGTATGAGCGTATCGATGCGATGAAGAAAGACCGAAACAAGCATCTGGAAGACATATTGGAAGAGATTTTGCCCGAAGCATTTGCTGTAGTGAAGGAAACTGCGCGCCGATTTCGAAGTCAATCAGAGATTCACACCACTGCTACGGACCATGATAGAAAACTGGCACCAAAAGCTGATTTCATGCGGATCGAAGGCGATGAAGCCATCTGGAAAAACACCTGGAAGGCTGGTGGCGCCGAGATCGAATGGAACATGGAGCATTATGATGTTCAGTTGATCGGTGGTATGGTGTTACACTCCGGAAAGATAGCCGAGATGGCGACAGGTGAAGGTAAGACCCTGGTGGCAACACTTCCTGCTTATCTCAACGGACTATCCGGTGAAGGTGTGCACATCGTGACCGTCAATGATTATCTGGCAAAACGAGATGCTGAGTGGATAGGGCCAATCCTGCAGTTCCTGATGCTCACTGTGGACTGTATAGACAGATACCGGCCACACAGTGAGGAACGTCGGGCAGCCTATCTCTGCGATGTTACCTACGGTACGAATAATGAGTTTGGTTTTGATTACCTGCGTGATAATATGGTCACCACTCCGGAGGAACTGGTGCAGCGCCAACACCATTTTGCGATGGTGGATGAGGTGGACTCAGTACTGATCGATGATGCCCGAACTCCATTAATTATTTCCGGGCCGATTCCGGAAGGTGCTGAAGTACAGGAATATATTGAACTCAAGCCGCGTATAGAGCGCCTGGTGGAGGCTCAGCGCAAATTAGCTACCGGTTTTCTGGTCGAAGCAAAAAAATTAATCGCCGATAATATCTCCGGGGTCAAGGAAGGTGAAGGCGGTCTGGCTTTATTACGTGCACACAGAGCCTTACCAAAGTACCGGCCACTCATCAAGTATCTTAGCGAGGAAGGTGTGAAGGTAATCCTGCAAAAGACAGAGAATCATTACATGCAGGAGCAGTCTAAACACATGCACGAAGCGGATGTGCCGCTATATTTCACCATAGATGAGAAAAACAGGAGTGTAGAACTGACTGAGAAAGGATCTGAGTATCTGGCTCAGGGTATGGAAGACACACAATTCTTTATTCTTCCTGACCTGGCTATCGTGATCCACGATATCGATTCTAATGATGAGATGTCAGCGGATCAGAAGAAAGCCGAGAAAGAGAAAATTATGCAGGAGTATTCAGTCAAGTCAAGCAGACTGCACTCCATCAACCAGTTACTGAAAGCCTACGCACTGTTTGAAAAAGATGTTGACTATGTGACTATCGACGATGAAGTAAAGATAGTAGATGAGCAGACTGGCCGTATCATGGAAGGCCGCCGATATTCAGATGGTTTACACCAGGC
>CAZGKN010000006.1:0-53028 GCA_964525915.1 uncultured Saprospiraceae bacterium
AACCGTCACCCCTGAATCGGGAAACCAATACAGGATGACACCACCGATCAGCGCACCTGCAGCCCCACCTATGGTAAGCAATGGGGCCAGTGTACCGCCGGATGTTCCACTTCCCAACGAGACGACCCAGGAGATGAATTTGAGCAGACAGAGCGAGAGCAATAACTGAATCGACAGATGACCATTCAGTATATCGGTAATATTATTGTACCCGACACCCAGCGTGCGTGGTGCAAAATAACCGACTATACCCACGACCAGGCCGCCAATGGCCGGCCACAGTGCCCAGTGAATGGGTAGTTTTTCAAAACCGTCTTCCACTATGAAGACTATCTTGGTCACTGCAATCGATAATAATCCGATGAAAACTCCCATCAGACTGTAAAATACGATCGCAGTGTTGGAAGGCATCTCCAGCCTCACCTCCATAGGGAAGACCACGCCCTGACTAAACAAAAAGTGATGTCCTGCTGCTCCGGTGATGCACGCTAAGGCTACAGGTATCATAGATCTGGGCGAAAACTCAAACAAGAGTAATTCTATAGCCAGAAATATACCTGCGACAGGTGTACCGAATATCGCCGCCATACCAGATGTAGCTCCCGCTGCTAGTAAGATCTTACGCTCATTCTGTGTGATCTTGAGTATCTGGCCCAGCGTAGATCCCAATGCGCCACCGGTCGCGATTATCGGACCTTCCGCACCGAAGGGCCCGCCTGTGCCTATAGATATCGCAGCCGACAAAGGCTTTAGATAGGTAATCGTCGGTTTTATCTTACTCTCATTCGTCAGGATCTGCTCCATCGCCTCGGGAATACCGTGGCCGCGGATCGCTTTCGAGCCATACAATGCCATCAGGCCAATAATTAGTCCTCCGATGACCGGAACGAAGATGACAAATATCCCCATGTGATTATCTGCCGGACTCACATCATGAATGGAGAATGTACCAAAGAATGAGATATTGGTGATCAGATCAATCAGGCGTATTAGAAACTTCGCTATAAAACTGACCAAAGCAGCGATTATTACTGCGATGATGGAGATAGTGAAGATTCGTTTTTTATTATAAGTTTTCTTTTGTTGGACGTTTTCTTGTTCTAATGTGGGTTTTAGTGATACTGAAATGGGTATTCCACCACTATTATTTCGATTACTGCTTATCATTGTTATTTATCCTCCTGCCCGTAGTTACGTGTTTTAAGTCGTAATAATACGTGTTTTCCAACAGTTTCAGCGAATGATTTTTTTTAAAATAGCCTCCATTAAACCATTATGAAATATTAACATCCTATGTATAAAATACTATTCCCATGAAATCTCTTGCTAAATTTCTCGTTTTATTTGTGATTGTACCTCTATTCTCCTGTGAAAAAGAACCAACCACACCGATTGATGAACCACAAATCCAGTCCCTGGATGCGGACACTTTATTTTTCAAGGATGAAAAACAGTTCCATGATTTTCTGTTTGCACATCACTTAGCTGCAGATTATTCGATTGCACCTCCGAAAGTCATACATGATTGCAGCATATTGCCGGATGCCAATACCTATCCGTCACAACAAAGCAATGATTATCTGCATGAAGACCGATTTACAGGAATGCCTTTCATCGTGTTGTTTGATCATATCGCAACCCGAAAGCATATAAACATTTTCTTCCCGGCTTACTATGATGACCATCCGGGTGTCCCTCATGATCTGAATCTGTGTGGAGTAAACGAATACATTACAAACCCACAGACCGGACAGGTAGTCTGTTTCTACGATTCATTTAACTGGCGGGATGAGAATGGTGAAAATATTTTCAACACCAATAAGAAGCTCTGGCTCCTGTGGGGTTTTCATACAGGTAATGTCACTTTTGGTGTAGCCCGAATCCAAACCTCGACCGGTATTGATTTTACATTCAAAGATAATTTTCCCGAACATAAATCCCTGACTGTTTCTTTTGACAGTATTGCTGAGACGTATAATCATTTGAAAACACAGTAAATCTTACGTTCATGTGAGTGCTCAGGTTCTTCTTCATCATTATAATCATTAAATGCCAACAATTGACTATGAAAAATATCGTTAATTACTGCATATTCTCATGCATAATATTACTTTTTTCCTGTAAAAAAGAAACCTTGATAACTACCGAAAATCAAGTAATCCAATCACTAACCGCAGATTCACTATTCTTTCATAATGAAGCGCAGTTGCATGACTTCCTGGTAGCACATCATCTGGCAAAGGATTATCAGATCACCTTGCCAAAGATGTATTCTGATTGTACACAGTTACCCGATGATGCTATTTATCCCGGTATGGAAAGTGACGACTACCTGCATGAAGAACGTTTCACTGGCAAACCATTCATCGTGCTATACAACCACATAATCACCCGAAAACATCTGGTCAATTTTTTCCCGACCTATTATAAAAATAATCCGGGTGCACCGCATAATCTTGATTTTTGTGGGGTTAATGATTATATCACTAACCCCAAAACCGGTCAGGTCGCTTGTTTCATTGACTCTTTTAACTGGATGGATGAAAATGGAGAAAATATTTTTAATACCAATAAAAAACTCTGGTTATTGTGGGGCTTCAATGATACAACCGTCATTTTCCCCACTACACGAATCCACACACCGACCGGGCTGGATTATTCGTTTGATGCTTACTTTCCCGGTCATGATGATTTAATGGTCTCCTTTGACAGTATCTCAACTGTGTATAATTATTTAAAATAAAGGCTGATATATTCACGGAAAATATATAACAAATGTACGAAGAAATAAGCATCGGATATCTCGGGCTGGAGTACTGTTTAGTGGCATGGATTTAAGATACGATTATTGAAAACCCGATTGTATTATTATAAGCGTAGGCTGGAGCTTACGCTCAACGGGGTGGTAAAGTATAAGGTACTATTTAAGCTTCGCTTAAATAGTACCTTATACAAAAAATGTTTGGCGTAGGCTCCAGCCTATGCTTATGGATTATCTATATTCAACCTGAGGTGCGTTAATATTTTTGCTATTTACATCAATATGCACCCAACTGTTTCCGGCCTTCTTCGGTTACTTTGTCCATGCCCCAGGGTGGATTGAATGTCAGATTAATCTCGGTTTGTCTGTCCGGAAAACAAGCTTCCATCGCATTTCTGACACCATTCTGAATCGCATCACCCATCGGGCAGTGTGGTGTAGTAAGCGTCATTGTCACCGTAATATGCCCTTCTGTATTAAAATCCAGATCGTAAATCATCCCCAGATCAATCACATTAACAAAGAGTTCCGGGTCGATTACCTGGTACAATGCATTTCTGGCTATAGCTTTTTGAGATGCAAAAGGATCACTAAATTCAATATTCATCGATTACTCAATTTTTGTTTTATGTAATAGTATTTTCAGCACATTATACCCGTATAGTGATGCAACAATCATCCATAACAGTGCAGCTATCCGGATAATGATTGCCTGGGCGGAAAGTATTCCTGCACCTAAGAGCAAAATGGCTATCAGATATACACGGTATTGCCAGATCAGCAGGCTTTCCTGATACAAATCTTTAGGTAGCGGCACTTTTACTTTCCCGGAGAGCATCTTATAGTGCCCGTTCCAAACGATAAAGGGCAAGGTCTTGAATGTCATACCCAGGATAATGCCTGTAATCCATCCCATAAACAGAAAGGTTCCATACAGTAATGCCCACTGGGATTGGCCGGAAAATAGTATAACCGGGATTAATACCACCGCCATCAGTAAGAATAGAAAGGAAGTAAAGGTGTGACGCATCTGCATATCGATACGTTTACGCAGTCGGTGCCGGAAGGCATCATACAGAAAATACAGCCAGCAAGCAATTCCACCTGCGACCAATATCGAATAGATCAAAATGCGATCCGGATGTATCCCAAAGAAATAGCCATCTGTCAGAAAAAGTATGAGTCCCGCATTTTGAAGCCAGGCAGCCCTGTACATCCAGCGGTCTTTTGTCTCCTTTGCCAATAAAAACATAGGCACCAGTTTACTGCTGATTCCTGTCACTAACTGCAGAAACCAGCCTGCCAAACCCGCATGTGCATGGAGTTTTAGTATTTCCAAATGATTACGGGTGAAAAAAGGTGTGCTCAGATTGATAGCCAGAAGCAATCCGATAGTCACTGTGATCCCCAACCAAAATGCAGAAGTGGTGATAAATAACCGGGCCGGTGATAATTGACTAAAAATCCTGCTGGTAAAAGCTGAATTAATGAAAAAAGCAATTACTGAAATTACGACCAATATCCCACCGCTAATCATAATCCACCCGACACGAAAATTCCAAAATGAAGCTGCCAGGATCAGTACTCCGGTAAATAGTGAATACCAACTCAAAGAGCCTAATGCAGGACTGAATAAGTCCCGCTCGCATACGACAGGCAATAACTGGTGTGCAGCACCGAATATGATCATTGTCCCCCAGCCCAACGCGGCCGCATGTACGATTGTGAGCAGGTGTGGATTGAAAAAGTGTGTAGTCAGACTATCTGCACTCAGAAAAAGCAACAAACAAAGTACCCAGAAAACCATAGCCCCGGTAGCATAAAAGGGGAGTATAGTACTGTTCGGTGGCGCTTTCCCTATGTTCAACTCTGCCATGAGTCTTTGTTAATTTTATTTAGCAGCAAAGATCATCATCTTCACATTGTTTTCTTCGATTGTCTGGATGTGTATCTCAAAGTTCTTGTCTGCCAACTCTTCGAGCAGATAAACAGGCACTCTCTTATGATGCACATACAACATGTGTGACTCAGGCAGCACTTCCAGTTCACCCAGAATAGTCTGCATCGGTCCCGGCATCTCTAATGCCCGTACATCAATTTCATGAATTTGTGCTGATGTGTATCTATCATAAATAGACTGAAAGGTATCCGCGTCATCCATGTTGACTTTGCGCTCAGGATCAGCCTGAGTGGCTGACTCTGATTCCTTTTTCTTCTTCAGAAAATAGGTATGTGACTCTTCAGGATTGATGATATCGACATAGCTGTCTTCTGCCTTTTCCTGTTTTAACAGGTGAATGAGCGGCGTCGGTACGAAACTATTGATGATGCACAATATATTACCGCCGGGCACTTCCTTAAACTTACCTAATATTGCCTTAAGCGGGTCAGTCCCGGACTCAATGATGGGTCGTACATCATAGCGCAGGATAGCTTCATCCGGAGCTGTAGCTAACCATTCAGGCTTTTGTTCGCTCGTATGGATGACAGATGCAGATTTCTGATATGCAAACCCCAGAGGCTTCAATGCTTCCGCAATAGCTTCGACAGTAGTGCCACCCATTTTCGCTGCCTCCGCTATGGATACTCTGGGAGCCATTACTTTGCGCAGAATAGGATTACGAAGGCGATGAAATGGCTTGGCAACACTGGCCAGCGCATCAATACAGGCTTTATCTTCCTTTATGAGTTCGGAGATCTTAGTATTGTCGTTTATTATCATTTATTACAGCTTAAGATTACTCGAATAAACTTAATCAGTAGAGCCGCCGGGAATAAAAAAAAGAAATCACCGAATATTTCATTGTCCTATCGGTGATTTCTCATCTACACAGTGAGATCATTCATACTGTGCTCTCCGGTTAATTACCAGCTGCCCTGACTGCTTCACTTTCCATTGCAATCGCTCTGGGAGATAATATCTGATCCTCCAGATAAAACAAATGTTCCAGGTCGGTTTCCATTTCGATCAACTTCTGGTACAGATACCCATGCGAGTTACACGCATCCTTCGGTAGCCGGTAATTATTACAGATCCGACGCATATATTCCAGATCTTCCTGCATCACCGCATGTTCCCTTTGCAGGACCAATGCTTTGCGCTTAATAAATTCTGGTTCGTCTTTACTTCGGGGCTTATGTTCCTTCGTATCATCAACGAGCTCACGGATAGCCGGAAAGAGTTCAGTATTTTCTCTCTCGATGAGTGCCGTAAGATTCTGTACAAACGGACTCACACACTGCGCCAACCGGATTAACTCCGGTGAGTCAGCACCATGATGATCCGCCACTTCCATTGACAGACCGCCGATCACCCTGCAAGTATCTTTTAAATACTTGTGATGGGTACAACTAATAAATTGAGTCAGGAAGTCAAGATTCCACTTAGTATAATCCTGCGATGCTGTCACCGGTGTGTATGCATACTTCACTGCCGGCTTACTGTCATTGCAATTGAACTCTATTCCCTTTGCTTTTAGCAGCTCAGCCTTGCGCAGATCTTTCTCAGAAATATCGGAATTGTCTTCTGACGACTCCGGATCTTTCTTTGTCAGTATTACTTTCCAGCGCTCAGGACCTTCTTCTGTATATTCCCAGGTAAAAATATTACCTCGCTCTCCCAATAATTCATAGTACAACGGCTTGGGATCATGATCATTGTCTATCATAAAACTTTCGCCGGCTCCCAACTCATCGAAATGTCTGAATATCGTCGGATGCTTCAACTTGGGTTCGATGAGCGACACATTGAGCACATCTATGCTTATCATCTCGTCCTTTTTTTCAGCTTCTAATTTACTTTTTTGCGATTTTTACCTTAAACCGGTCTGGTCCCTGCTCCAGATATTCCCAGGTAAATATATCCCCACGCTCACCCAGTAACTGATAATAGAGCGGACGTGGATCGTGATCATTATCGATGACAAAACTTTCACCGGATTCCAGATCATCAAAGTGTTTGAATATAGTAGGGTGCTTCAGTCTGGGCTCAATAAGTGACACATTTAATACGTCTGTGCTAACCATGATATATAAATTTTAATATGAATGAATATTTAGATTACAAAGCTACATACTTCTTTTGTAATTAACGACAAAAATGTCTTTTTTGTATCCTTTTATATCATATATGTTTTTACATATATGTTATTTATTGTTTCTCTGATGTTTATGGTAAAATATAAGAAATTGTTCCAGCCGTGTAGATGAAAGTGACCAATCCATGACCGGATCTTCAATTTTCTTACGGGTGAATGAATCGGGTTATTGGCACTTATATGAGCCCGATTTTTCAATTCAGGTCCTGCAATAAGTCTTACCATACATCCGCCGGAACGTACACATATCCAGTGATCTAATTTAGTAAAATTTATTTACGATAAATATATCCTAAATTAAACAAATGGCTTACCTTTGCACAGAAATTCACTTGACATGTTTTCGAAGGCCTGTGAACACGGAATAAAAGCAATTATATTTATCGCGACTCAGTCGATAGAAGGACTTCGTGTAAAAATCGGTGATGTCGCTGAAAACACCGGTTCACCGGAGGCATATACAGCTAAGATTCTGGGTTTACTGACCCGGCATAAAATCGTCAATTCACTGAAAGGCCCCAATGGTGGATTTGAGATCAGTGATCAGCGGATGAAAAGTATCCGGATCAGTGAGATCGTCTATGCGATCGATGGAGATCAGATGCTCTGTGGATGTGCACTGGGGCTCAGTTCCTGCGACGAAAAAGCGCCTTGTCTTATTCACTATCAACTATCACAGATCAGAGACGATCTGCGCACCGTACTGGAGAACACCACTGTTCATGAACTGGCGCTGCAACTGATTGATGGAAAAACTATACTGAATCGGTGAGATTCAATAAACGCCTGATATACGAATATGACCTCAAAATAATACACAGACAAAAATTTCACTAAAAAATTAAATTATTAAAGATGAATATAACTAATGAAACCGTCGTGGGTGAGCTGGTAGCCAGTGATTACCGTACAGCCTCAATCTTCAAGCAAAAGGGTATCGACTTTTGCTGCAATGGCAATCGAAGTATAGCACAAGCTTGTGAGAAAAAGAAGCTGGATTCAGATGCACTAATCGCGGAGTTGACTGAAGCGACACGACAGCATGAAGGCGGCAGTATCGACTATCAGTCATGGCCGTTGGATCTGTTGGCTGACTATGTAGAGAAGAAGCATCACAGATATGTAGATACTAAGATTCGTGAGATCACTCCTTTTCTGTATAAGGTCGCCCGGGTGCATGGTGACAGACATCCTGAACTGCTGGAAGTAGAAAAATTATTTAATGAATCTGCACACGATCTGAGTGATCACATGAACAAAGAAGAATCTATCTTGTTTCCATATATCCGCAATTTGGTGCAAGCGAAGCAGGATAGCACTTACGTTCATGCGCCCTTTGGAACAGTAGAAAATCCGATTCGGGTCATGATGCATGAGCATGATGCTGAAGGTGAGCGCTTCCGCAAAATAGCAGAGTTGACCGATGATTATAATCCGCCGGCAGATGCATGTAGTACTTACAGAGTGACATTTTCTATGTTGAAGGAATTTGAAGACGATTTACATTTGCATATCCATTTAGAGAATAATATTTTATTCCCTAAATCAATAAAATTGGAAGAATCTTTGACGCCCGCCTAATATTCATTAAAAATCATAATTTAATCTTAAACAAATCAAAAAATGAAAAAGTCAATTTTTTTATTTCTTTTTATGGCAATGTTTTTTGCAGCTTGTCAGACATCACAGCCTAAGCCGGAAGAACAAGCAACCACTGACACTACTCAGGCAGAAGCACAACCAGCTGAGACTCCTGCAGCCAATGTAACTGAAGTCGTGCTTAATGCCGGTGACGACATGAAATACGACAAGACTGAGATCAAAGTAAAAGAAGGTGCGACTGTGAAAGTAACATTGAACCATACCGGAAAATCACCGCTGGCAGCTATGGGACATAATTTTGTACTGCTGAAGCAAGGTGTCGATATGGAGAAATTTGCCACTGCTGCTATTAAGGCACAGGACAATGATTATATCCCACCATCAATGACCGGTGATGTAATCGCACATACTACTACTATCGGCGGTGGTGAGACAACCGACGTTGAATTCGCTGCTCCACCAAAAGGAACCTATGACTTCCTGTGTTCTTTCCCTGGTCACCACGCGACCATGAAAGGCAAGTTCATCGTAGAATAACCTTTTAATATAAAGCAGACTATTTTGCTAAACTCCTTTTTTTTCTGCAAAAAAGGTTTGACCTTTGACAGAAATGTATGGTTGTTTGGATGCAGATAGACTACAATATACTGATAGCCTACGGTGGTATCGCCAAAAAATTTGAAAAGGGGGAATATGTTTTTGTAGAAGATTCAATGCCACACTTTTATTATCAGGTGATTGAGGGCCAGGTAAAAGTGTACTATTCCAATAGTGACGGCAGAGAGCTTACACAGGGTATATTTTCCAGAGGTCAGAGTTTTGGTGAGCCACCGTTAATTTTAAATAAGCCCTATCCCAATTTTGCACAGGCACTCACCCAATGTGTTTTAATAAAACTTGGCAAGGATAATCTGTTCAAAATACTAAAAGATTTTCCAGAAATGTCTCATCGCTTATTTCTTACTTTCGCTGAACGAATGTATGATATGGCTACATTTTCTGCGATCATGATCAAACCCCGCCCACAGGAAAAATTAGAATTATTTCTCCGCAGTCTGCGTAAAGAAATTTATTCTGAAAAGCGATTATTGGTACCCTTTACCCGACAGCAAATCGCTAATTTTACCGGACTGAGAGTCGAGACGGTCATCCGTGAACTAAAAAAAATGAGTAAAGAAAATAAAGTATCAATTATTAATAAAAAACTTTATTATTAATACGCTATGAATAATATCGATATTTACAGAAAATGGTTTCGCTGGGGTATTTTCAATCTGGCTGTCATAGCTTTGTACGGCTCACTGATGCGATATAAAATTGCTTTTGATTTCCCCCATTTCGAACAAAAGAACTTACTGCACGCACATTCACATTTTGCATTCAGTGCATGGATTAGTCATGCCATATATAGCGGTCTTGCCATCATCATAGCACCTGTAATCGATAAAATCCGGCTCAGAAAATACCATTACATCATCATTGCTAATTTAGTTTGCTCTTTTGGTATGCTGATCGCATTTACAATCCAGGGCTACAAAGCCGTTTCTATAATTTTCTCATCACTGACTATTGTTGTCTCGGTGTTTTATGCCCTGATGTATCTGAAAGATTCGAAATTATTACCTGCAGATCATCCTTCACGACCATGGTCAAAAGCGGCTTTATTACTCAATGTCTTCTCTGCCATAGGCCCATTTATGTTGGCTTACCTGATGTCCCAACACAATTACAATCATAGTCTGACCTTAGGCTCGATTTATTTGTTCTTGCATTTCCAGTACAATGGCTGGTTTTTCTTTGGTGTGATGGCCATTGTAACGGCATTATTGCCAAAGGAATTCCCGGATATAAAGCCTTATTTCAAGCCCTTCATTTATACGATCATTCCTACCTATTTCCTGTCAATTCTGTGGGCTAAACTACCCATGTGGATCTATATCCTTACTGTTATCGCCACGATGATCCAATTAGTGGCCTGGTATGCACTACTCCGAAAATGTCTTCCGGCAGCACTGCGCCTTGACAGTAAATCGCTTCCCGGCTGGATCAAACTGTTTTTTTATTCTGCAGTAATTGCGATGACGCTGAAATTCACACTGCAGGCGGTATCTGTCATTCCCTCACTCAGTCAGTTTGTATATGGGTTCCGCTCTATTGTTATTGCTTATCTCCATTTGGTTTCGCTGGGGATTTACAGCTTGTTTATTTTAGGATTTGCATTTTACAAAGACTATCTCCGGATCACACCTCTTGCACGTATTGGCACTATTGGTTTCTTCTGTGGAGCCTTGCTCAATGAACTCACCCTGGCTTTGCAGGGTGCTACTTCTATGACCTATACTCCCATTCCACATATCAATATAATGCTTTTGATCGCTGCTTTGATTCTCTTCAGTAGTGCCATCACGCTGGTAATATCCCAGCAATTGGTCAAAAAAAAGTTGTAATGTATCACATCAGCGGATTTGAAACCATTCTGTATGTAAAAGATCAACAGAAAAGCACAGATTTTTATGCAGCCGTTCTGCGAAAAGCGCCTGATCTGAACGTCCCTGGCATGACGGAGTTCAGACTAAGTACTGATTTCATATTGGGCCTGATGCCTAATGAAGGAATTGCGAAAATCCTTACACTGCAGACCTTGCATCCGGCGCAGGGCGAGGGCATTCCGCGTTGCGAACTTTACCTCCAGGTAGAAAATGTAGAAATTGAATACCGGAATGCAATCGAAGCCGGAGCCGAGGTGATCAGTCCACCACAGGATCGTGACTGGGGCGACCGGGTTTGCTACCTCGCAGATCCGGACAGTCATATCCTGGCTTTTGCACAGAAAACATAAGAGTTAGAGTTAGTTTTATGAATAATCAGGTATCTGATCTCACTTCACCGGTTTCAGCCCAATCAATTCCAACTATCAATGAATCTTTTGCAACATCACATCCGCAATGGATTTTGCCAGAACTTTCATCCGTTCCACATTGGGCCCTCTGAAATGATGGTCCATTGTGGAATCAAACAATTTGATCCAGCGATCGAAGTGCTCCTGTGTCGTGGGATACCGTTTGTTGATAGTGCGATGTGCTTCTAGCGGATTCCCTTCATAATCACCGGTATAGAACAATACATTTTCCCAGAAATCACACATTAATTTCAGGTGCTTGTTCCAATTTACAGGAATAACTACAGTGAAAAAATACACCAGGCTTTCATCTTTTTTCAATTCTTCATAAAAGAGGTAAACCGCTCTCTCTATATCAGCTCTGTTAGAAATATCTTGCTTCATAATTAATTTTTACACTGTCAATTACTTTACTTTTTCATCTATACTTTTGATATTTCGGTCTTGCACTCTATTTTTAATCTACAACAATAAATCTGATTTACAGGTCCTTGCGTTTGAATTTATACAGTGAAATAAAAAAGGGTATAATAATCCATAAACTCAGTAGTACAAAGGATAGTACAAGACCCCAGTCATGCCCGAAATACTTTTGTACTACAGCTCCGGTAACGCCCATCATCGCTGATATATCCAGTCTCAGCAATATCAATATCCGACACAGATCTACAGGGCTAAAAGCGCTCAAAATCACCACCAGTTTTTCGATCGGATAATCAGCAAACTGGAAGAATAAAAACAATACCAGTCCATCAAATAAAAGTGCAAAGTACAGCCAGAGCATGATAGAAATACCTATGCCCTTCGCTTTATCACGGGTCATAATACTGCTAATAAAAGCAATAGCTACAAAAATAACAGTCAAAAATACTCCGGCTACGATCATCATCAATGCTGTACCTAAATCTGCAAATAAGAGTAATGGAATACCTGTCCCGATCAGATAAGCCAATGCAAGGCTGATGGAAAGACCTACAAACAGTGCCTTCCAGATCATGCTCCGCTTGACGGGCTGACTTACCAGCAATTCGATAAATTCATTACTGTTATATACATAGATCGTAGCAAACAATACAGATACCAGGGGTACTGTCAGTAAGACAATATTCAGGACAGTCAGTAAACCTTTCGAGGCATTGTCTTCCAGACCGAAGGCGCTCCAGGTGAACAAAGCAAGCATAATGGTATAGGCTATGACTATCTTATTCTTCAGAATATCCAGTGCGATATATTTCAGTATGCGGATCATAGTGCTTCGGTTTTCAACAGGTGAACAATAGATTTCACTATGGTTTGCTGACCAGTATCCTGCTTCAGTTGAGCTACATCTTTATGCAGGATGATGTTGCCTTCCTGCATGAATATCACCTGACTGATCAGGTCTTCCAGTTCGCTCAGCAGATGTGAAGTAATCAGCACCAGTTTACCTTCATCCCTGGCCTTTACTATCTTATTCTTCAATATTTCTGAAGCAATCGGATCCAGACCGGCGGTCGGTTCATCCAGGATCAGTACTTTAGGATGAAACATAAAAGCCAGTGTTGCACTCACCTTATGCATCGTGCCGCCACTCAATGTTCGCATTTTCTTATCCAATAGCGATCCAATCTCAAATTGTTGATACAATTCAGTATCCATCTCACCTGCATACTTGCGGATACCCTGAATCATGCTGATCACCTGCCCGATGCTCATGTTTTCCGGATACCGGCCGATCTGCGGCATATAACCGATGTATTGGCGGTACTCATTATTATCGCGAATATTTCTATCATCAAATAAAATTTCGCCCGCTTCCGGGAGCACCATTCCCAGAATGGATTTTATCAAGGTAGTCTTACCACAGCCGTTGGGCCCTATCAATGCGATACACTCACCTCTGTCCATCTGGATAGAGACTGAGTTCAGCGCTTTGAACTTGCCAAAATGCTTGGTAATATTGTTTATTTTAATCATATTCTATTTGGAATCATTCGGGGATGGTTGTCAATAAAATTCTCGGGTGTAAGTGTCGGAAAAATCTTCTCTGACTTATCCAGTAGTGAAATCATAAAACTTCTGTAAAGGAGCATTACCGGTGGGCTCTTCTCGACGATTACAGAGTATAAGCTCAATGGCCTGTAAGGTATATCCCCTATTTTATCCTTATTCAGGTCATAGCCTTCGTATTTATCCCAGTAATTCAGGTCAAAATGATTGAGTGTGAGAGTTCCATTGGTGGACACATCAAACGTATTGCCCTGGAAATTGTTCTTTATTATTTTGATATCAACACAGTTTGCCTGCATCCGCAGGCCCCAGCCATTTTCACTAAACAAATTAGCTTCAGCAGTAATCCGGCTGGATCCTTCAAAAAATATCCCGGTTGTATTTCGAATAAATTTATTTCCGGACAGGTAACAGTCAGTCAATTCTTTAAAAAGAACGCCATAGGCAGCATCGCCCCAATTATCTTCAAAAGTATTGTTCATCATGACCACAAATTTGGTAAACATCACGGCTACTCCGGAACCATTTTCTTTAAAATAATTGGTGAAATAGGAATTGTGATGCGAAAACATAAAATGAAGCCCATACCTGAGATTGCGCTGAGCGATATTGCGCCAGATCACCGATGCTGTAACGAATTCAAAATAAATGCCATCCCTGTGACCAAAGATCTTATTGCCTATGATCTGCAGACTGTCACTCTTCCAGCAATGTATGCCATTCCCTGACTGGCTCTCCTCCTTACCAGAGGCCTGGATGAAATTTTTTCGGATGATACAATTTTCGGCATGCTGCAGATAAATACCAAAATAATTGTCCTTGAGTATATTATCTTCGATGATCACCCGTTTGCGTTCATATATCTTTATTGCGCTCAGGTCATCCATTGTTGTCCTGCCGCAGTTTTGTAGTTTCAATCCACGAATGGTGACATTATCACTATGAATCGACAGAATCTCATATTTGTGCTCACCATCCAGTACCGGACGGTCCTGACCCAATATATATAAGGGTTTATGGATAGCGAGATTGCCTTCCCGATAGATACCTTTCCGGATGATAATCGTATCACCTGGTGCTGCTTTAGCAATCGCATCCTTGATCTGACGGATCTGCGAATCTCCACCTACCAGCCAGGTCTTAGCATAACTCTGAGGGATAGTACCAAAAAATATTAAGACCAGAGCTACCCATCTGATGAATCGATTAGTGGTCGTGTCCATCATCGCCGGAATGGTTTGATTTACTTACCATTTCCCAATCTTCTACCTTTACCTGTTTCTCCTCAGCTAATTTCTCAGCATCTGCTTTTGTAGCAAAAGCGGCAATATTTCCACCCATCGGGCTTTTCAATGACTCATGCTGAACATACCAGGCCTTGGTGGCATCGATCAGGACATTCTCTTTCGTGTAATCGTGTACAAACCAGGCAGCTACATTTCCCTGTTCATTTTCTGCTAAATAATGCTTCATACAATCCATGTCATCAAACTTATAATCCCTGCCTTTCTTAGTGATAATTTCCGTACCAAAATGGCCATCTGAAATGGTCATCTTACAGGAGGCACAGGCATCTTTATTCAATGCAATCGGTACCGGGTCAGTATTACTACAGGATGCCAATGTAAAAATAGTAAGCGGAAGCAGCAATGCCAGTTTTTTATTTTTTCCGAACCGGGCCAACACTTTTGTCTCGATCAATATAGCAATCAAAAGCAGGATTCCGGCAAAGACAAACAACCAGCCACCAATATCCGGTAATGACAATGCTCCGAAATTAAGTAGTTGCTTGAACCCGATTAATGGCGGTTGATAAGCCATTCCGGGTACCTGGATCGCAGCATTGTGATCAAGATTGTGCCCATAATCGTATTCCCATTTCCAGAAATCAATCATAGCGATAATACCAAACAGTACAAATGCACCGAAAGTAATAAATAAGCCACGCTTCTTACCGACCAATGCTGTGATGATAAAGAGCACTGCATAGGCCACGATGATATAGGGCAAGACCGCAAATTCAATAAAATCTGCAGTGTGGAGCGTCCGCATGCCGATATAGTGATTCAGACCATTGATGATATCGACATCTCCGGCAATTTTATTTGCCCAGATTTGCAGGCTCAGACCTTCAGGATATTGGGGTGCATCTAAAAATATTCGCCAGATAGGTACAAAAAGTGAGATGATCAAAGCTACAGCAGCAGCAAATAAAAGTGATTTACTTGCTTTTGATATGTTCTTTTTCATTTTATTTTATTTTTTCATGCATTTTTGTGAAAATGCATTAGTTAAATATGCTTCAGGAGTAGATAGAATTCAAATCTATTAAAAATAAAGGGGCAATACCTGATATGCACTGCCCCTTTTTTACTGTATTAAGAATGTTGGTGGCAGCTTATTTGGCAGTACTTTCTTTATCACCTAAGCCCCACTTAAGCGGAACATTACTTCCTTTCGGTGATACTCTGATATAACCAGACATCTCCTGATGCAGTGCTGAGCAGAAGTCAGTACAGTACATCGGGAAGATACCGACTCTGTCCGGTGACCATTTCAGCGTGACCGTCTCACCCGGCATCACCAGTAATTCACCATTGTTTGCCCCTTTGATAGCAAATCCATGAGGAACATCCCAGTCTTGCTCCAGGTTAGTGATATGGAAATATACGACATCACCCATTTTAATTCCTTCTATCTTATCCGGAGCTAAGTGTGAGCGAATCTCTGTCATATAAACATGCACCTCATTGCCCTTACGAACTAATCTGGTCTCTCCTTCACTCTTGGTAGCATCGGGATGCTTATTGTCATTGATATTGAAGAACTTCACAGATTTATCCTTGATCAGACTGGCCGGAACACCCTGTGCATAGTGCGGTTCGCCGATAGTCGGATAATCCAGCAAAAGCTCCATCTTATCACCACTGATATCAAATAACTGTGCACTTTGTGCTAATTCAGGTCCGGTAGGCAGGTAACGATCCTTTGTGATCTTATTGTAAGCTACCAGATACTTTCCGTATGGCTTATTTGAGTTACTTCCCATTACCAACAGGTGTCCTACAGAATAATACACCGGCTTTCTGTCAATGATCTCCAGTGATTTCAGATTCCATTTTACGATCTCTGAAGATACAAAGAAAGAGGTATAGGCATTCCCTTTATCATCAAACTCGGTATGCAGAGGGCCTAAGCCCGGCTTCTTCACTTCACCATGTAGTGCTGCTTCGTACTTAATCACCGGAACATCCGCATACTTCTCTGTCTCAAAGTTTTTATCAGCGATTGCTTTCATGATCTTATCAAAACTAAACACAGGTATGACTGTAGCCAATTTACTGCTACCTACGATAAATTCACCGCTTGGATCCACATTACATCCGTGTGGTGACTTAGGGCAAGGGATGAAGTAAACGAGGCCCGGGAACTTTGAAATATCAAGGATAGGGATTTTCTTTTTCACTATCTCAGACTTTGCTGTATGCGCATGTTCATCCCAGGTATTGTGTGCGTAAGAAACCGGTGTCATATCACCTTTTCCAGATTTTGCCAGTTCTTCAGCCATCTTCCAGTTGACCGCCATCACGAAGTCTTTATCATTCTTGGATGCATTCACTTCCTGCAGTGTATTTGCCTGTTCAGTATTGTAGCAAGAGAAGAAAAACCAGTCATGTGATTTTTTCTTTCCGCTGGACGCCAGGTCAAAATTGACACCGGGAGTCTTTAACTGAAATGCCAGATCCATAGCACCAGTAGCCTTGTCGATACTGACAAAACTAATATGTCCTTTGAAATTCTCTTTGTATGTTTCGATAGAAACATCACTGGACGGACCATCATCAGGTACGCTAAAACGAGTACCACCTACGATATACTCAGTATTTTCCGTATTGAACGGCGAACTGTGATTACCGCCTGTATTCGGTAATTCGATAATCTCAGCAGTTCTGAAGGTAGTCAGATCTATCCGCGCAATACGTGGTGTGTTATTTGCATTTCCAAATACCCACTTACCGTCAGGCATTCCGTCAGTAGTGGACATCTGCACGTGGTGCAGGTCGTCCCATGGCACAAACCCATGAGAAGTGTTCAACATAGGCTTGGTCTCTTCACTGTAACCCCAGCCTTTCTCAGGGTCCACAGAGAAAACAGGTATCACGCGGAGTAAGCGACCGCTCGGCAGACCATATACTGCGAGTTGTCCACTAAATCCACCGGATACGAAATTGTAAAACTCATCATATTTGCCGGGAGCTACATACACTTTAGATGCAGCATCACCGCTCACCATCTCACCGGTACCTTTCGGCTTACAGGCGATTAATGAAAGGGCACAAAATACGATCAGCCCCAGTACAGTTTTATTAACTATTGCCATAATTTAAGGATTTAATTTATTCGTTTTAGAGCGTACAACTCTACTGCGATTGCTCGCAGGATTATTTCTTTATACTTTATATTTAGTTAAAAAGGAGGTTCTATGCTTACTTCACCCCGTCGTTCTTACGCATGAACTCTACGATCTCGCGTGCTTCTTCATCATTCAGATTCTGATTCGGCATACGTACCAGACAGATTTCAAGCTGTGCCTGAACTTCAGGATCCTGATCGATCATAGCGTCAGGGTTTGTTATAAAATTCATGATCCAATAAGGAGCTTTTCTATGAGTAACGCCTTTCCAGCCCGGACCTACCAGTTTCTCATCTGTTATCTTATGACAGGAAAAACATTTTGTCTCAGCTATTTTTTCACCTTTGGCTGCCATTGCTGCATCTAATCCGCTGATTTTCACATTCGTAGAGTCAAATTTTCCTTCTCCACGATGTGGATCATACGAACCCAGATCTTCAGATGATTCTTCAGATGCTTCAGTTTTCGTCTCATCTGAGGTAGCTGATTCAGACTTTCCACCAGAGCAAGCAGCAAAAATTAATGGTAGTGCTACTAATAAAGTTAAGATTGCTTTCTTTTTCATATTAAATCTATGATTTTTAAATTCGATGCAAAGGTAATCGACATTTCGATGTGGTTTTTATGATTGAGATCATAAAAAGTGAAATTTTTTAAGAACTTATTAAGAAATCAGTGTGAAACACGCGCTATATGTGACTTTTCGAAAAACATGGCTGAGCGTACTTTTTTGTATTTTGGATAAAAAAGTCGTAAATTTATTTCCAAGGATTGAAATTTCATCCTTTGGGTATCCAAATTTAGCACTTTTGGTAAGGCTATTACGACCTTATCATAGGTGCAGAATTTCTACTTTGCTTACCTGCGCAGGAATAATTTCCTCTACGGAGATTTATAACAGAATCAAAAAATTACATCTTTCGGTACTACAATTAAAAACTTTGCTATCTTCATATAAATTAGTGCATTATTCAAAAACTGTTTATTGTCCATTTCAGCATTGATCTATGGAGAATACTTTTACAATACCTCAATCGCCTTTGATCAAAGATATAGTCCATATCTTTTGGCAAAACGATTTACACAGCCCCTCGGCAGTGAAGGAGACCATCCTTCCTAAAGGATTAGTGGAGATAGTTTTTAAATTCGATACAGCGCGTTCCTATGCCACCTTTAATGACAACATTCAGGTTATACCCGCCTGTTTTATTCAGGGATTTCACAACCGGCCTTTCCAGTTATTCATCGAAGAGGGTCAATTTTCATTCGGAGTAGTGCTCAGCCCTTGTGCTGTAAAACACATTTTCCATTTTCCAGCAAACATTCTGGTCAACCGAATCATTGATCTGACACTGGTGGATCCCACCATACGCGCACTCTGGCAGCTCATGGGGGAACAAACCAGTTTTGATGACAGAGTCAACGTCTTTGCTGCCTGGCTGATGAAGAGACTTCCACCACTGACGGACAGAGATAAGGCATTCAATCAATTCTTGCTTTCGCATTCAAACTCCAATTTATCCGTAGCTGAATTAGCCAGACATTTTTGTTATTCCACCAAACAACTCTCGAGAAAATTAAATGAACTTACCGGTCAAAATGCAGAGCAAGTGATTCTCTTCAAAAAATTCCTTCAGGCCACTCAGCTCGTACATAGCTCAGATTTATCACTCACTGAAATCGCCTATGAAAGCCATTTTTGTGATCAATCCCATTTTATCCGGACTTTTAAGGCTTTCAGTAACATCACACCAAAAGAATACAAACAAAAAAAAGGAATTGTTTCCGGGCATATTTATGAAGATGTCCCATACATACAATTTTAAAGTTTTCCGGAACATTAATTTTACTAAAAATTATAAAACCCATACAGTCCGGCGGGGATCAGACAGACGAATATTTGCATAGATTGAATTGACTTTCGGAATGGATTTATCCCGCTTCTTGTTTATGAGAAAAACCCGGTACATCAGGCTGTGCAGGTACATTTTGCTATTATTATTTGAATTATATAAAATTTAATATAAAAATGAGAATTTCACTACCACATACGATTGATAATGGCCACGGGCAGATTATGACATTCAGGGAATTAGTGCATGAACCAGATGGCGATAAGCTAATCGCAACAGGCACCTGCACCCCTAATGCCGGACCGACAATGCATGTCCATTACAAACAGGACGAAGGTTTCAAGATAGTGAAAGGCAAAATAGGCTGCCAGTTTTATGGTGAAGAACCGGTATATTATACTGAAGGGCAGGAAGTCGTATTTCCCCGCAATATACCTCACCGATTCTGGAATGCAGGCAATGATATCCTGGAGTTGAAGAGTTGGGTCAAACCCGCAAACAGCATCACCTTTTTTCTACCTACTTTATATGCGGCTCAAAAGAAAACACGAACCGGCAGACCAGAATTGTTTGATGCAGCTTATCTGATGGTGCGTTACAAGAATGAATATAAATCGCTGGGTCTGCCTTTATTTGTACGAAAGATTGTCTTACCTCTTGTATATTCTCTGGGTAACATACTGGGAAAATACAAAAAGTTTAAGGACGCACCAGATCCGTTGAAGTAGAGATAATAAATTAATTGTAACTATTCACCTTAAACCAATTGAAATCAGCAAATGTAATATTGTACCAAAATAATGGTAGTGGTAACCCAGTATGGGTGGAATATTTATTAGCCCGGGGTTTTAACCCCGAGGTTGGTTAACGAATAAAGATTTGTTTGGCGCTATTTTTGCTTGTTTCTATTAAATTTGATGTCACCGGAATAGTCTTAATGCAAAAATCGTGACAAACATGATGAAAAGTATTTAAGGTGAATAGTTACAATTAAATCACATTCTATTTGTTACAAACGATATAATTACTTGAGTTTGAAGTAAAAAATTAACAATTATTGTTAATTTAGTATGAATTATCACGAATCTTTCTTAACTTCGTTTAGATTGATTTAATAATCCGCGTATTCTTAGTTATGGAACGCATACCAAAAAATGATAAAATCAGCAGACATATTCACCCCGACAAATGAGATCGAAAAGATCTTTATACACCGGATTTGGCAACTATCAGACGATGATACGCACAGTCGCAGGGAAATAATATTGCCTAAAGGCACTGTAGAAATTATATTTAACTTTTCCGACAGAATATATTATTCGAAAGACACTACCATTCAGAGTCAAATTACCTTGCCTGCTGTTTTCATTAATGGGATAAACTTCAAACCCTTTGAACTAATTAAAACAGGGCGTCAGGAATTTTTAGGGATTCAGTTAAATGGTATCGGGCTGCGGTTACTTTTTAATATTTCAGCCAAAGAGCTCAATAATACTGTGTGCAATGGCAACGAACTCTGCACACAACTAGAGGATCTGGCCTGCCTGTTGTTCCATAAGAATACTTTTCATGATCGTATTCAAATCATATTGTCCTGGATACGTGAAAAAGTCAATCTGAATAATTTACATTATTCTCTGGAAAGGATCCGAAAACTAATTGGGCATAATTGTTGCAATGGCCAGTCGATTAAAAAGTTAAGTCAGGAAATATGTCTCTCAGACAGGCAACTCAGACGGTTTACACAAAACTGGCTGGGGATGAATACCGAAGAATTTATACAGTACAATAAATACTTAAAATGCCTGCACCTGCTCCATAATCCGGCACAAAGTCTTACGGACATCGGATTAGAAGCCGGTTATTTTGATCAATCTCATTTCATCCGTGAATTCAAATCTTACACTGACATGACCCCCCGCAATTACAGAGAGGCAAATGCAGAATTTCCGGGACATATCCTGCTTGATTCTTAGAATGTCCGAATCATACAATTCCAGATCACTGCCTATTGCTTCTTTTGTACTGTATTATCTAATTTTCAGCTCATGATTTACAAATTCTCGATCATTGAAAAGATACTTTTGGCTAATGATGTCATTCCCCATCCATTTGCTGATGCTTCTTTTTCTGTAGGGCTCGGTTTTGCACTAGGAACTGCGATAAAACTAAAGATTACCGACCAACTCAGTACAGAGTATAAGGATGTAAAGCAAATTGCCTCAGGAGCAAACATCAGTGAGATAGGAGCAGAGCTAATCCTCGACTGTCTGGAAGCATTGGGTTATGTGCATAAAAAAATCGATCAGTATGCCTTTACTAAAAGGGGATTTAAATCCTTATCTGCGCAGTCACCCGATAACTTCAGATATTTTATACTGTTCTGTGATGATTTATACAAAGGTTATCTGGGATTAGATGAAACTATCCGCACCGGGAAAATGTCGGAATCCAATGCACTGGAAGCAAAAACTGACCATGAATGGGAGTTATTTTCGAGAGCAATGATTGACATTGCAAAAACTAACTGTATGGAAGTAGTAAAGAAAATACCTGTCCTA
Source organism: uncultured Saprospiraceae bacterium (assembly GCA_964525915.1). Classification (GTDB taxonomy): domain Bacteria; phylum Bacteroidota; class Bacteroidia; order Chitinophagales; family Saprospiraceae; genus Parvibacillus. Next base: position 22,177 of record CAZGKN010000006.1, read on the forward strand.
AAATCCTATACGAAGATATTGGACATCGGCGGTTCACACGGATTGTATAGTATAGCACTATGCGCCCGGTATCCGCAGTTGCATGCAACAATCATGGACTTAGCCCCGGTACAGCAGTATGCAGATGAGTGTATCGCGCAGCATCAGGCCACTAAACAGGTATCTTTTCTCCCGGGTGATTTTATGAAAGAAGACATGCCTACCGGAGTTGATATCATTCTGGCTTTTAACATCATTCATGGTTTTAATCCGGCAGAAAATACTACTTTAACAAAAAAAGTATATGATTCGCTGAATGATGGAGGCATTTATGTCATTCTCGATCAGATCAAAGGCATAGGGGGAAGTTCGCAGATGTCAAAAGCAACCACTTCGTATATGGCATTAAATTTACTGCATCAAGCAGGAGGAAAGACATATTCGAGAGCGGAGATAGATGCTTTTACTCTTGAAGTAGGATTTAAGAAAACTGAATTGAAGAAATTAAATGCACCGGGATTCGGGGTAGTAATCTGCTATAAATAAACCATTATCTTGAAAATATTCTTATCCCCGGATATTTAAAGAAAAAAAGAAAATGCGTTTTAATTATTTTCAACCCTCAGGTATTTTACGGGATTTTGTCGAATATTATTTTGTAATTGAAAAAAGCGCCATAGATATTGCGCTACCTATGATTACCTTCCCCAATATTAATCAGGAAATGGTATTTACGTATGGGAGTCCTGAGTGTTCACTGATACAGCGAGGCGATCGCCCATTGACAAAAGTACCGGATTTCTCAGTAGATGGTTTTTCCACTAATATGAATACGTATTCCAATGACAATGAACTCGGGGTAATTATGGTAGGTTTCAGACCGGCTGGTCTCAGACAATTCATTCCTTTCTGCATGAATGAGTTTATGGACAGAAACCTGAACCTGAAAGAGATCTGGCCTGATGAGATCAGACAATTAGAAGATGTACTACATACAAAGAACACTGATACTGAACGGATAGCTTCTGTCGAGCAGTTCCTGTGTCGCAAATTAAAAACTGAACGGCGTGACTTTAGTATCGAACATTCAATCACACAGGTCATATCCACAAAGGGTAATATAACCGTTAATGACCTGGCATCAGCGCATTATCTGAGCACTAAGCAATTTACCCGCAGGTTTATACAAACGGTCGGTACTACCCCTAAATTATTTTCACGCATAGTTCGGTTTCAACACATCATCTCACTTATGAAGAGAGAAGAAATGTTATTGACCGATATGGCGCTCGAAGCCGGATATTATGACCAGGCACATTTCATCAAAGAATTCAGACAGTTTACAAATGAAAGCCCATCTTCATTTGGTCATCAGTCATTGCAGAGCACATTGGGTAAATATTTTGACGAACAGTACGAGAAGTCTGTCTTCTATAATAATGCATACTTGTGAATTGTGAATTGTGAATTGTGAATGGTGAATGGTGAATTGTGATTTGTGATTTGAATTGTGAATCAATGTCGTTTAGTTAAACAAAATTATGTCACCCATTCCGGGTTTTGATGCCATTGAAATTGTAATTTCTATAAAAATTACACCCGTTCCGGGGTATAATTTCGAAGTTATTAGTTCTTCTAAATTCTTAATTAAACGACATTCAAGGGTGGATGGTGAATTGTGAATTGTGAATTGTGAATTTTTTATTCACATTTTTAATTACTGATTACTAAAAGTTGTCAACCAAAATCATGAGACTTCACAATCGAATGGTGAATTGTGAATGGTGAATTGTGAATGGTGAATTGTGAATGGTCAATTGTGAATTGTGAATTGAAAATTCGTAATTGAAATCCCTTTTCCCATCTTCCTTTTCTCTTCCGACAGACAAAAATCACACAGAACCTTTAGAGGAACCCGGCGCAAAGCAATCGTAATAAGTATTAAAAAAATATACAATGTATGTAAATTTTTATACATTTGTAAGCCACAGATTAACAAACCGATACTTAAGTAAATATTTAGTTAATAATTTAATAATACCCGCATTGATGAAGCAACAGAAACCAACCCTATTACCTATAAATACATCTTAAATTAGCAGTCGGATAATATTTCAGATACCCGAAAAACACAACAAATAATAAAAGGCGGAACCGAAAAGCCAGGAGAGTAGGAATCAAATCAAAATAAGAAACATGAAAAAAACATTAATTTTATTCACAGCATTATTACTCGTCAGGAGTATCGCATTTGCTCAATGGACAAACCTCAATGTACCCAACAGCACAGACGCCGAGAGTCTTAATTATAGTAAAATGGCGGTATCACCGGATGGGAAAAACATAGCTGTATTCACACAGGATCTCAGTTTTGTCACTTTTAAGACCACCTTTCATTATACCGTGTCGCATGATTATGGAAACAGTTGGCAGGTGTATAGCGCACCGGATACTGCAGGGCTTGCGGCCGCTCAGATATACAATACGTCACCACTACAGATGTTTTGGGAGGGCGATGATCTGTACATCCAGGATTTAAATCCACAGACAGCGCTCAAGCGTTCGTCAGACTTTGGTGCCAGTTTTACAACCATTTTCAATAGCACTGAAGTGATTACCAACATCATGCGATGCCCTAATGGCAACTGGTATTATACTTATGCCAGCGATGAGGTGTATAAATCTACTGATAAAGGTCTGACCTGGAATCCTTCTACTACCGGTGCTATCAATTTCTTAGAATACCTAGTAACTGACAATGGTAATCTCATAGCCAGCACTTTCAGCGGTATCTACTATAGTACTGATGGTGGTGATACCTGGCAACGAAGCACCTTTTCGGACAATGATCATTGGACTGATGCAGCCAATTCACTGAGCAAAGCATCTGACGGGACTTTACTCTATATGTGTGCTACTTCTACCCGTCTGTACAAATCCACTGACAATGGCGTAAACTGGCAACGTGTGACTGCTGCACTCCCCATCAATCCAATCAAAATGTATTATTCCGGTACGGATCTCATCACGCTGAGTACAGCAGGTGATACTTTCAAAAGCACAGATGGTGGTGCGACCTTCACCCAACTGACACCTCGCCAGCCGCAGCCAGGTAATTTAATGTATAATGGAAATGCAATGGCTTACTCTACCGATGATATTTTCATCGATGGTCAGGCTGCTGTCTATCGGTATAATAAAAGCGCCAATGCAGTATCAAGCGCTGTGAAGCCCGATATCACAACCAATGTCTATCCCAATCCGGCTACGAATCTGATTCATATCAAATCGCAGTTCCCGGTTAAGACACTGGTAATAACCAATACAAAGGGCGAAACCATCCTGCACACTAACCATCCCGGTACATCCGTCGATGTCAGTAATGTACCGAATGGTATCTATTTCGTACACTGTCAGTACGATGATCACAGCGAGATTCAGAAGCTGGTGATATCCAGATAATTCAAATATCCATCTTTACTGACCGGCTATTTCTTCAATAAAAGAGATAGCCGGTTTTTATTTACTTCATTTTCAGATTATTAAATTATTGTGATTTTAGTAGAATAATTTCAATTCGGATGGCCATTTTGGCAAAATATCATTAACTTTAAAGTTGCTTTATAATATATTTATTAACATTTGTCATACCTCACAATTAAAAATTAAATAACAATGTCAATTCAGGACCAGATAAATGCAACATTAGTGGCTGTCGATCGATTCAATACAGCATTTAACAGGCATGATGCTGATGCGGTCATGGAAGCAATGACGGCTGATTGTGTATTCGAGAATACTTCTCCAGCACCGGATGGCAGACGGATCGAAGGTGCAGAAGCAGTACGCGAAGCCTGGCTAAACTTCTTTGCAGCCAATCCCGATGCGTTCTTTGAGGCAGAGGAAATATTTGCTACTCCGGATCGATGTGTTGTCCGTTGGGTCTATCGTAAAACCAAAGAGGGCAAGCCCTGGCATCTACGTGGTGTGGATATTTTTAAAATAAAGAATGGAAAAGTAGCTGAAAAATTAGCGTATGTGAAGGGGTGATTTTTAATTTTTAATTGTGAATTGTGAATTTTTAATTGTGAATTCATAGTTAATAATTCGTAATTGAAATCCCTTTTTCCTTCTTACTTCTCCCTTTTTTCCTTCTCCCTTTTTCCTTCTCCCTTTTTCCTTTTTACAAACCATCTTCCCGCAGTATCCGCAAACAATTGAATTGTGATTTGTGAATTGTGAATTTATTACAATTTAATCATCCGTCCTGAAAAAACCTTATTGGTATTTACCAGTCGTATAAAATAAACGCCTGGTACCAGTGCACTGATATCAATCGAATTATCATTGGTGCCGGTATTTCGCTGTAGAATGACACTACCATCCGGAGCGATAATCATAACCTCAGCACCGGAAGAGCATTGTAGATTAGAAATATTAATCCGGTGTGTGGCTGGATTGGGCCAGAAAACTAATTGCTCCAGATTGGCGATTGGTTTATTGGAAACAATCAAAGAATCTTCTGCACAATAAGCAGGTTTCCCTGTCTCCAAATGCAGTTTCGCCGGTATTGTACCGGTATTAAAGCCATTAGGCATACCTATTGTAGGAAAAGAAAAATTGGCAGACAAAAAACCAGGCTTCCTCTTCAGGTAACAGGAAGTATCCGGCAAATCGCCTGTTCCGCCAGGATTTATCGCTCCTCGAATATTATTACCATACAGGAACTGATTCGTACCCGTGATTAAATACAATCCATAAGTAAATCCAGTATTGGTAACCTCATTCCCGACGATATTCACTTCATTGGTCGCCGGATTACTATTCATAAAAATACCATACAATTCCAGTCTGTTGCGAAAGAAAGTATTATAAGGCCCGTTCATTCCATGCGAATCATCAATTACTATCTGCTGACCAATATTTCCTTCAAAAAGATTTGAAAAAACATAATTACCGTGAAGTACCATGTCACCTGCGGCATTTGCCGGAAGAGAAACTTCTGTCCAATAGGGCTCAGTAGAGTAATTATACCCGAAAACATTGCCATTGGCGCCCGCCTGCAAAATCATTGAGTGGCGCAATTTTTTAAATACATTATTCTCCACCAGACAATCGCCGGATGTATTTTGAATCATTACACCATATCCTTTTCCGCCACCACCAAAACTAAATGCATCATGAAAAAACGAGTTTCTCACAGTGCAATGTGTGCTGGCAGAAAGTGTGACATGCGCGAAATTGCAGCGATCTGACTCTACACCCGTGATATGACAATTCGCTGCATACTCCATCAATACCGTACTGGACTGAAATAAATCATTTGTCCTTCGATCGATACGCAAACACTCTATACCTGCATTTACCCGCGGATTGATCACACATACCCGTGGATGCGCGGATAATGGCAAATCCAAACGAAGTGCATTATCTATGCGTATTGTATCTCCCTGTACCTGGGTTACCCGGACAATCTGACCTACTGTACCCAGTGCCCAGTCCGAAGTTACCCATGTGGAATCATCCATCGAAATGCGGAGATAATTACCTACCGCAATGTTTTTATTCTCTGAAATAATAAGAAAAGACTGGCCGCGTAGTGTTGATTCGGATACAGTATAGAATAAGTTGCCTGTCGTACCCCGCATCTGAATCAGATCTCCCGAAGCTGGTGCATTGAATCGGATAATCGTTTTATCAGAGCCCTGTCCACATAGTACAATACTATCACCTAATAAAATCCCCTGATCAAACAAATAGGTGCCCTGACCAAACAATATGGTCCCACCCTCTTCTCCCAACCAGTTCATCGCATCTGCCAATGCTTGATTATTAATAGTGCTACTGTCTCCCGCACCACCAAAATCTTCAATTTTTACAATTACCGCTGGTGTAAAAATGGGATGAGTCAGTCCAACCTGTGACCAATCAGTTAGCCGATCCATTGGTATTGTCTGCGCAGAACAATATAAACCCAACAAGTTAAAAAAGAGGATTAACCTGATCATAGAAAGGAAGATGCACTCAAAAGTAATTAATTTCTACTTGATGTTAAGGCGATTTGACGTTAAAATCTCAAGATATTCCATCAATAAAGTACCTGAATAATAAGGTAAGTTCATCAATAGGTAAGGCTTTCCTTCGGGTGTTTTTGTTTCTTCTATTTTAAATTCACCTCCATAAATACGGACAGCATAAGGATGAATCGACTGGTTTACAAATTGGTGCAATGATTTTAAACTGCCGGTTTTCCCGGATTTTATTTCTACAGGAATTAAATATCCCATAGGCGATACGACACAAAACAAAGGCAAATAAATTAATTTTTTGTAACAAAACAAGGGCAAATAAGTTAATTTTTTGTAACAAAACAAAGGCAACACAAACACAGGAATTGTCCGAATTGTCATCTTATATGCCATTTCTGGGGCGTTTCTATGAAAGTTTATACCGATTATATACTGCTTGGACTAAGAAATGGCCATCTGATATCCCTGGCCCAGGAGGGGCGCAGGGATCAGGCAAGGGTATCAGATAGCCAAATTCAATTACGCTTAGTAAACATTCTTTATAGCATTATTTAAATTGGTCTATATGCTGTAATGACTGTATCATGTTTGTCATAATTTAAAATATTGGTCCATTTTAATATTACACACTTATTAGCTGAATAAGCATTACTATAAATTGGTAATATTCAGGAAATCAAGTTTAATATCGGGTATTGTTATTACGAAGCATGTTGATTGCATCTGTACGAGAGTGCACGTGGAGTTTTTCATAAATATTCCGGATAAATGAGCGCACGGTCTCAATACTAATAAACATCTTATCAGCGATTTCTTTATAAAGCAATCCCTTGGAGAGCTCTTCCAGTACTTCTCGCTCTCTGAGTGTAAGTGTTGCAAGCGCATTGGCTTCCTGTTCACATCTATTGAAGAAATTGACTACCAAGCGGGCGATCGGTGCGGACATGGGTGAACTGCCGTCATACAATTCCCTGATAGCAGACAGTAAGCGTTCAGGCGGTTCACTCTTCAAGATGTAACCTGTGGCTCCGGCGGTAAGTGCATCAAAGATCTTATCCGGGTTCTCAAATACGGTAAACATCATAAACTGAATAGCCGGATAATCCGGTTTCACCTGTCGGATGCATACAATACCGGAATGCCCCGGCAATTCTATATCCATCAACACCACATCCGGTCGGATACTGCGGATATCCTTACGGAATGTCTCTGAATTTTCATACGCACCTACCATTATCAAGCCATCCTGAGCCTGAATAAGTGCGCTTATCCCTTCCCTGATTACTTTGTCATCTTCTACTATCGATACCTTAATCGCCATAATGTAAAATAGTTATCATTGCTGATTATCTTGTTTTGCAAAACTAAATAGTAATTAAAAGAAATACAATAACACATTCATGTGGTTTATGAAGGCTTATAAAATGTGCCTTCGACCACAATTTGCGTCCCTCCGCCATTATCGGATAAAATAGAGGCCTGCGCATGCATGCGCTTAGCCCGGCTTTTTATTCCCTTTATTCCGTTACCAAACTCCTTCACTTCATCCGCATTTATGCCTTTACCATTATCAGCTATGGTCAGCGTATATCGATGATTTGTCAGGCTAAAAGAAATCACAAGCATGTCTGCCTGTGCATGTTTTACTGCATTATTTATTGATTCTTTCAGGATTAAAAATAAATTTCTCTTGATATCCGGGTGTATTAAAATATCTGGTATAACCTCTGGAAAATGAATAGTGTATTGCATCGGCAGCCCCTGCATAAATTGATGAATAAAATGCCGGAAATAAGCAAGCATATTGTCAAGTTTATCCTGCTGTGGATTGATGGTCCATACTATCTCACCGAGATTCGTCACCAGTTCATGCGATTGTCTGTTGATACTCTTCAATACATCCAGATAATCTTCCGGGGTAGCTTGTTTATTCAGCTTCACTAATTCACTGCGAATAGTAATTCTCGTTAGTCCGGCCCCTATTTCATCGTGTATATCCCCTGCTATTCTATTTCTGAGATCATTTATCTGTTGTTGCTGTCGTAATTTGGCTAAATTCTTGCGAAGCCGGCGTGTTGATACGTAATAAATAATCCAGGCTATCAGAAATAAGGCTAGTAAGAACAAGAAAGATCGAAACCACCAGGTCTGATAAAAAAATGGATATACAATAATGGATAATGACGAATATTTCCCATCCCATTTTGCTCCCCGAAATGTAGCGCGCATCTGCAATTCAAATTTCCCGGGTGGTAACTTAATAAATTTTGCTATTCCTTCATTCCCCACTTGCTCCCATTGATCCTCATATCCATACAATCGGTATGCATATTCTATTTCACTTCCATGGAGCAAATCGGGAGAAACAAACGAAACCGATATATTATCTTCACCCGGATACACCTTAAGTGCTGTCTGTGTCTGTGAAAAGAAAACGGCTTGATTCATTTTATGATAGGCAACAGGTATCGGACTTCTGAGTTGATCAGTAAGTATGATGTCATTGGGATGAAAATATAAGAAACCCTGTGTGCCGCCTAAATATAAATATCCATCTTTGGTAAATAAAAGCGGATTGTCCCCATTTCCTAATGGGGATTGTATGATCCTCCGGTCGACAGCATGAATTTTATTTGTTGTCAAATCAATCCAGGCTAGTCCATTTGATGTAAATACCCACAATCTGTTGTGCTGATCTACTACCATTGCATGGACAAATAAGTCGGGCAGACCATCCTCTGTAGTATATAAACTAAACCTATGGTCATCGATGCTATATCTTATCAATCCTCCCCCAATAGTTCCAATCCAGACATGCCCGAATACATCTACCTGAATACATTGAAATTTATCAGTAAATGGCTGTCCATTGAACCCGACAGGGATGTGTATTACTTTATTCGCTTTATTATTGATATATTCCAGGATATTATTTGCTGAATTAATAAGCCAGATATTATTTTGAGCATCGACCGACATTTGATTTACCAGGTCCTCACTTAACTGCCGGTTGATGTCTTTAGTCTTTGTATTGAAATAAACGTCTTCGCCAGTTTTTGCATTAAACTTTAGAAGACCTTTTCGCCAAATACCCAACCAATAAATGCCATTGTGATCTTTATTTAGAATCGTAAAACCTTTCTTGTTGTTGATAATATCAGTTGGAAACTTAACATTCAGGTGATTTGTAAATTTTTCTGTTTTTAGATCAAATTCTGCTAATCCCTGTTGCGTACTCAATAATAAATGATTACCCTCAGGTAAAATGCGCCATATACCGTATCGTGCAGCTGAATGTGCAAAAAAAGTCTTGTAACTGCCAGTTTTTGGATCATAACAGATTAGTCCATTTGTAGCATCAACATTGTAATCAAGCAATCCTATCCAGATCCGGCCAAAAGTGTCCTCAGCCATAGACTCAATTTCACTTATCCCTAATTTTTCGAAACCTCTGACATTATGATTTACTGAAATAATATTTCTCTTATTTGGAGTGCAATAGTCTATACCTGCTGACGAGCCAATCCACAATACACCTTCTTTATCAATAAACAAAAATTTAACTAAATCGCTGGATAACGAACTCGCATCATCCTTGTAATTGGAATACAATTTATATTTGCCTGTCTTTCGATTATAATGAATCAACCCTTTACTCCAACAGCCAAGCCAAAAAGTATTTTCATCATAATTATTAACTCCGATTAAATAGTTAACCGGAAGCTGAAAGGTATTCGATTGTCGTGTACCAATATCTACCTCGATGATATAGGCACTGACAGCACCACTTAAATCGCCGATCCATAAATGATTACCAGACTTATTGAGTATGTTAAACACAGATACTTTCCTGTCCGGGGGGAGTTCTTTATTATTAAGTACTTCAAAAAAATGTGCACCATCATCCAATGAGATATAAAAAATTGAATCCGCCTTAAACCCAATTACACCGGATGCACTTACTATTTTCTGTTTATTTTCAATGCCCGCAGGAATACCGTTGAAATTTATTCTCACCAGCTCCTTCCTCGTTTTGTCAACTTCTAAGAAGCCGTACTGTGATGAACTTATTATTACCCGGCCATCTTTCCCTGCCATAAATCCTGAGAATATTTCCTGTGAGGTAATTATTTTTCCATTTGCATCCTTCAAAAAATAATTGATAAATGCACCGGTCTTTCTATCGAGACAACTGATAGAGTAGGATGACCGCACCCAGATATTATCGGATGAATCAATGCATAGTCCCAGACAAATATTACTGGCTATAGACTTACTATCCGAGTAAGAATGTCGGAACACTAAAAAGTGTTTCCCATCATATCGGTTCAATCCACTAATGGTACCAATCCATAAAAATCCTTCCTTGTCCTGGCAGATGGCATAAACGTCATTAGAAGATAATCCATCAGAGATATTCAGATGTCGGAACTGAACGGATACAGGCTGTGAAAAGGCCGGATAGAACAATACCAGCAAACCCAAAAATAGCATACCTAATCTCACGCTCTTATATATCATGAGGAACTAATTCACTCTAATAAATATAAGAAGATGCTTCCACAAATGTCCAAATTCAAAACATAAATTTGCACCGCCTTAATTCAAAAACCTATTTTTAATATTTGATTTATCTACCTGCCCGAATATCAGATATCCATGCTTGTCCTCTTTTACCATTTTATGGCGATATCCACTTTTGGAACTAGTGTATTTCCCGGTCTATTATTAAATAGTAAAGCATATTTGCAACAGGTTAGAAAAGGCTTGTCTTTTTATAACCTGCAGGTATTTCGAAGAGGCTATCTTCAAAATTATCGCGTGAGATCTTAGTTAGTGCCATATTCATATTAGCATGCTTACCCTTAGACTGATACTGCACCGGGAATCCCGTACAATCCATTTGTGATAACTGGTTTGCCACTTCTTTATTATAAGCGATTTTCATGCTCTTTGAAAATTGGTTTTTCATCATTAAAGTCATTGGTATATCTTTAGTCATCCAAATATCGATTGTATCATCTTCATTCATAAAACTCTGGATTCCGGTGAAATTCATCTTTTTAAAGATCCGGGCATGCACGCATTTCAAACCCATTATAGTTTCACTACCTATTTTATTCACTGTATATTTTGTGTGCTGATCCAGAATATTATTATCATCTTTAATGCTATCTAAGTTTACAATACTGTAAGTCTTTGCATCATCATCGAGTAATATACTCTGATTGGGTGCCTTTGCATTGGAAATGGCTTTCATTGCAATTGTGTTTTTGCCATCTTTGATTATGTTCATTTCAAATCGGGCTTGTCCACTGTGGGACAAGTATATTTTTTCCTGCATATTCATGGTAAAATTCTTTCCAGAACCCTTAACTGTCATCTCTAAGTACGTATCAGCCCCGGAGCCGGATGATATTTTGTCGCCTCCTGCCTGCATCGATTTACTATTACTTTCACACGCATTAAATAGAAACGTTACAAAGAAAAAAGTTAAAATAAATTTAAAATGTCTCATGATTTTCAATTTTATTAAAATAATAAATTATTTATAAATGTTTATGTTTTTGTTAGGGGATACCATCTGAAAATAAATACCCAATTTTAATAATTATATACATTAAAATATTATTCCTTATCTATGCTATTCCCCTTCCTGTGCCCCGACTGCTGATTTCCACAGGTTATTGATTATATTGCTTTTTTTAGTTTCACTATAGCCAGATGGTATATCAAAAAAGCTGTTTTTTACACTGACATAACTGGCTTTAGTCAAAATGATGGTCACTTTTGATTTATCGATTGACTCTTTTACAGGGAATCCTTCATATCCGGCGGCTCTTAATGATGAGTAATAGTCGCTTTGAGCGCCTGCGCCTGCAATTGTAAATGCTTTTCTATAATCTTCAAATCCAGGCACTTCAGTACTCAACCATAAATCAATAGTCTCTTTATGCCTTTTCAATCTAACATGTTTGCAGGAATACCCATTAACAGTCTCATTGCCTACTAACTGAACATTAAATGGTTTGTCATTTCTCATTTTATTCTGGCCTATTGATTCATAAGAATACGTCTTTTCTTCATCGTCCAGTGTGACTATATAATCAGGCAAATTTGCCCGCGTAAGCGCTACTATCGGCTTTGAATCTAATTTATATCCAGCTGCAGCTGCAATAAGTGCAGCCATATTCATTTCACTTCTTCCGCGACCGTCCCCCATGAACCAATACTTTGCGAGTGTACTGAATATCTTGCCCTCTTTCGTTTGTCCACTCATTGTCTCCTCGAAGTAAGCACAGCGAGCATTGCCGCTTCTGCCTTTGTTTTTAAAAGCATCTATTCCCTTAGTTGTATCTATAGAAGAAGCATTGTCAACTATAATGCCTGTCGTGTTTAGGGACTTAGTTTCTTCCTGTTTATTATATCGGTAATTGGATGTCCCTTCAATTAAATTATCTGCTATAGTTATGTTTACTATTCCACTAGCTTTCTGGTTAGCCAGGCATTCAATAGTGTTTATTACATCATTTATCTGCCGATCTAATAAATGCGTCTGAATAGAATTGCTTATCGGAAAAATAAAGAGGCTAATCAACGAGTATGTTATAAGCTTTATATTTTTCATATTATTTTAATTAATTATTTTAATTTTTCGTACAGTGAAACCCTGCATGAACTATTCATTCCTGTATGTGTCTTGTTACTATCTGGCCAAAAATAGCAGAGGGTAAATTTTATATCTGACTGATCCATTTTCTTTCGTTGATCACTGCATTCCATACAAAATGGTGTTTTTATCTTGCTGATAATTAGTGGGTAAAGTGAAAAATGCGACAGGTAAATCCTTTCGTTCTATATGTGTAAGTTGCACCCAATGATTTGCCTCTTTAGAATGACTTGCCAGTTTAACCAAAGCACCGGCACAGTCTAAATCCATCATCTTTTTTACTGTTGCCGGTGAATGGTTTTCAAAAATCACCGGTGATAAGAATTGGGCTCCGGGCACTTCTGTACTGTACCATTCATCATCCTGTTCATGATCGGTCTGATGCAATGCGCTTACTGTATAGGTGATCTGAACATGCACACAGTTATACCCAAACATCTTTTCATTTCCAATTTTCTTTACGGTTACATTAAAATCATTTTTTCCTTGTTCTTTTCTACTTTGTTTGTTGTATTTTTTAAACTGGTCATTCAAATTGATTGTATAATCACTATTCTTGTTTGCTAATGCAGTAGAATGTACTTTCATATCCAAAGCAGAAGATTCGGCATAACTTTCTGTGTACACATTCCAGGCAGTCTGATTCTGTGTGTCCAGATATACATTCTTCCAGAGTCCATCTTTCTCGTTGTTTATAATACTACCCCCGGTATAGGATAATTGTATGACATTCCCTTTACCTGATACAGGAACAGCGTAATTGACAGGCTGTTCAGCCACATACATCGCTGTATATGTCTTATAGGGACCTGCGGTTCCGTTTTTCTGCGCTTTCAACATTTCATTTGCCACTTGTTTTAGTGGGTTGTTGTCATTCATTTGACCAAGCTGCAAATTCAGTATTGTCCTGGCGATTGCATCACCGGGGTTCATCTTCTTTCCTGCCATCATGCTATCTAAACTATTACTAAATGGATTTTCCTGACCATTTATACCGGATTTGCCAAAAAAAGAAGACATACTTTTTATTTGTGAGAACATATTGTCCATTCCATTCTTTTGCTGACTCGTTAAAGAAGTATCCAGCTTTTCCAAAGTACCCTGGGCGCTATCCAATATCCCGGTCAGACCCGAGGTATCCGGGGCAGTTCCGTTTTCCGATGTATTAATTCCATTTGGCCCATTATTATTCTCCTTTGTTTTATCTGCTGTACTGTTGCATGAGACAGCAATCAGAATAGAAGCGCAGATAATAATAGTGGTTATTGTCGGGTATTTCATTTTATTTTCTTTGTTTAATAACTGTTATTGAATGAAATTAAAGTATAATCCGTGACACTTAATTTCAAATTGTTGTTTCATTTTTATCACCTGAATAGTATGAGCTTTGCAAGCTTTCGGCTTATCCACCGTTTAATGTTTGACTAAGTGCCACACCGGGCTCGCGCTATTCGGTTGATTACTGGTAAGCGTGCCCATAAGCATTGTGGAGTTGCTATTGAGTGTGCCTGTAAATGTAAAATCCACAATATTAAATTCCGTATATTTCATGTTTACATTCTCACCATTTACAGTAAATGTACCGAAAGTGATAACCTGATTCGCTGTGTCTGCTATAGCTTGCTGATAAGCTGTATCTGCCAGATTAACTGCCTGATACATCCTAAAAGTACCATTGTTTAAAAACAGCACATTCGCAGGCCAATAGTCATTGTTCAGATCTTCCCGATACGTCCAGAAGCCGGCAAGCTTGGCACTTTGCACGTCAGTCTTTTTACTTTTACTACAGGAAACAAACCCAAAGGACAGAAGTACAAACACAGCTAAGACAATGCTTGTATCTTTTATAAAATTCAGTTTCATAAATTATAATTTATTATTTAAAAAAAGGAACACAAAGTTCTAAAGGGCAAAAGCTTACTGCAATTCATTCTTACTGAAATACAGGTTTCTATTTTATACTTTTCACTGCAAAGTTGAGCTGAATATTTCTAGCCGGCAATAACATATTAATGTGGTTTTTCGTAGATTCTAAATCTCAGGCAGTATTCAGGGACAATGAACCTAATTAGACAACTCAAATTTTGAACTATTTCAGAAATAAAGCCCTGTCATTTGTGCTTTTTTACCACTCGCTGCGAATAATCAGTAAATCAAGTTTCAGTATAATGAATTGTAACATAGCTAACTATAGGAAACGCCTTAAAATAATGTTATCAGACATAAGCACAGGGCATTTATCTTTAACAGGCGATAGAATCTGGCAATATGAAAAGTGATAATGAAATAAAACAACAGTTTCATCTGGCCATAGCGCAACATAAAGGCATTCTGTATAAAGTAGCGCGCACCTATTGCCCTGCTGCAGATGACCGTCAGGACCTGATTCAGGAAATGATGATTCAGATCTGGAAGGCATTTCCACGATATGACGAAAGATTCAAGTTGGCGACCTGGATATACCGGATTTCACTAAATGTAGCTATATCATTTTACAGAAGGAATATTCACAGACAGCGCGAGAGCATTCAATTAATCGAGGAACATCAGGGAATACAGGAAGAGATAATTGAAGATAAACAAGAACAGCTTTTGCTTCTGGAACAGTTTATATCCGAATTGAATAACCTGGACAAAGCCTTGACACTACTGTATTTGGAAGATAAAAGTTACAGTGAGATTTCAGAAATCATGAATCTGTCAGTCAGTAATGTCGGAACCAGAATCGGTCGAATCAAAGAAAAGCTAAAAAATAAATTTTCACAATTAAAATAGAAATAAAATGAACGAAATAGAATTGAAATCAATCTGGCAAAGCTATCAGTCAAAAATTGAACAAACGCTGGCAATCAATAAGCAAAATACTGATGAAATACTGAAGATGAAAGTACATAGCCTTTTGTCATCGATGAAACCTATAAAAATATTTACATTAATTGCCGGGCTTGTGTGGTCCATCCCATTAGCATTTATGCTTATTAATGTATTTATTTTCAGTTATTCAGAAGTGAGTTTGTTTTTTCTCTATTCAGCCTCTATCCAGGTTTTGCTCACACTCATAGCAACAATCATGTATATCTATCAACTGAATCTGATCTATAACATTGATTTCAGCACGCCCATATTGACGATGCAGGAACGTCTCGCAAAGTTAAAGATATCCACCCTCTGGGCAGCACGCATCTTGTTCTTACAATTGCCGGTTTGGACTACCTTTTATTTGACCAGGAGCACACTTATGGAAGGGAACACTCTCCTCTTGCTGCTTCAGGGACTAGTGACATTTTTATTTGCTTATGCCGGGATCTGGCTATTTATAAATATCGATTATAAAAACAGGGGCAAAAAATGGTTTCAATTAATATTTAAAGGCCGGGAGTGGACACCACTCATGCAATCCATGGAATTGCTGAGTCAAATCGAAGAATATAAAATTGAGAATAAATAATATGCCAATAGTCATCCCATGAATGAACTTATACGGAGACAACTCACTTTATTTATCCCTAAAATGGATGCTATTAATATCGAATATATACGCCACAGGTACAATCCTGTACAGCGAAAACTCATAGATAGCCACGTAACACTCTGTAGAGAAGATGAAATATCAGATCCCGAACGGGTTATGCTGAATCTGGAAATACTTGAAGCGAAACGGATAACCATCCCTTTCGGACAAGTCCGGCGGTTTGACAATGAATCGGGTGTGCTGATTCCAGCGCGATCGGAGAATCTAGATTTTCATTCCCTACGTCGGAAAATACTAGCTGGGATAATAATATCTCCCCGTCATCTCGAACCACATATCACGCTGATGCACCCAAGAAATTCCACTTGTACAGATGAGATATTTAATGACATTAAAAAAACAACTTTTCCTTCAGTAATTACTTTTGACCAGATTTCCTTAATAGAGCAGATCAATGGTGGACCCTGGCGGATATTAGCTTCATATAACTTGTCCTGATAAAAAAATTACTTAACAAAATGGTACAATACAGGTTATCACTAGAAAGAGAAATCAACAATTGTGGATAGAAAATCTTTTATTAAAATGCTGGGAGCTGTACCTTTACTCAATGGTATGAAAAATCTGAGTGATTTATATACAGCTTCTGACACATTACCAGCCTCTGACAGGATGCCAGTACTGTTTCTGGGTCATGGCAGCCCGATGAATGCGATAGAGGATAATCAGTTTGTACGTGGATTTAAGAAAATCGCAGAAACACTGCCTTTGCCTAAAGCTATATTATGTGTATCCGCACACTGGTTTACCAATGGTACCCGGGTAACGGCAATGGAAATGCCGGAAACAATTCATGATTTTGGTGGATTCCCGCCTGCACTGTATGCGGTGCAGTATCCGGCAAAGGGTGATCCTGTGCTCGCCCGCGAGACTCAGCAACTATTGTCGCCGGTAAAGGTGAAACTGGATCAGGATTGGGGCCTGGATCATGGCGCCTGGAGTGTGATAAAACATCTGTATCCTGAGGCAAATGTACCGGTAATCCAACTGAGTATCGATTATACCCAGCCGGCAACTTATCACTATGAATTGGCTCAGCGACTAAGTTCGCTCAGAGATAAAGGAATTTTGATCATCGGTAGTGGTAATATCATCCATAATCTGCGGTTGGTCGATTTCAATAATATGGATAAAGACAACTATGGCTATGACTGGGCGATAGAAGCCCATGAATCAATAAATACATTTCTACAAGACGGTAATTATACGCCTTTGATCAATTATGAAAAGCAATCCCGGGCTTATCAGCTTGCCATTCCCACGCCTGACCATTATCTCCCATTGATTTACACCTTGGGCTTACAACAGAAAAATGAGGATTTAAGCTTATTTAATGATAAATTATTAGCAGGTAGTTTGAGTATGACAAGCCTGAAAATTGCATAAGATATTGGCAATTTAATCGTAAGTTAGCGTTCTGTTTTTCTGCAGGTATGATTGAATTTAAAGGAAAGAATATACTGATATTAGCGCCACATACCGATGATGGTGAGTTAGGTTGTGGTGGCAGCATAGCGCGGATGCTCGAAGAAGGAGCAAACGTTCATTATGTGGCTTTTTCGACTGCCGAACAATCTGTTCCCAGAGAGTTCCCCTCCAATCAATTAGAAATAGAAGTAAAAATCGCGACGAAAGCATTGGGAATAAAACCCGAAAATCTGATCATATTTAAGTATGAGGTGCGTAAACTGAATTACGTGCGTCAGGAGATATTAGAGCATCTCATCGCACTACGAGAGCAATTAAAGCCGGATATCATTTTTACCCCCAGCACTAAAGACATCCATCAGGATCACAGCACAGTGGCCTTTGAGGCGATCAGAGCTTTTAAAACAAAAACTATATTGGGATATGAGCTTATCTGGAACAATATCGATTTTCACAGTAATGCATTTATAGTGCTCGAGGAACGACATGTCTTGCAAAAGATAGCGGCACTGAAAGAATATCAGACCCAGGCTGGCCGGGATTATACTGATCCCGACTTCATCCGGTCAATGGCGCGGGCGCGCGGCACACAGGTAGGCCAGCGATATGCAGAAGCCTTCGAACTCATCCGTACAATCGTCTATTGATAATTCAACGGTTTTTCAAAAAGCAATATTCCGGGAAAATGGGAAACTTCTCAACAATTTAAGTATTTTGAGGTCGGAATGCATACCTTAAAAATACTCAAGACCGATTTCGCAGCGTATGATGTCAAGCGATTTGTGTTGGAAAAGCCACAGGATTTCGTTTATAGGCCCGGCCAATCCGCCCATATCTCACTCAATATCCCGGGATGGGAGAATGTGATCAGACCTTTTACCTTTACCTCTCTAAATGACTGGCCTTATCTGGAGTTTATCATCCGCATCTATGAAGAACATAATGGCGTGACAAATCAACTGGAGAAGATGAACATCGGCTCAGAAATAATTCTGCATGATACCTTCGGCACCATCGAATATAAAGGCCCGGGTATATTCATCGCCGGTGGTACAGGAATTACTCCGTTCATCGCTATTTTCAGAGCCCTTTATTATAGCGGCAATATCCCAAACAATGGCCTGATCTATTCCAATCACAGCAGAGAGGACATCATCCTCTTCGAGGAATTGACACAGATGCTCGGTCCGGCTTATATCAATGTATTCACCCGGGAAGGTGTGATCGGTTTCAAGGAAAGAAAGATAGACCGTAAGTTCCTCATCGAGACTATCCGGGATTTCAACCGGCGGTTTTATGTCTGTGGACCTCAGTCTTTTACTACTGATATGTGTGATTACTTAGTGAGCCTGGGTGCGAAGCCGGAATCGCTTGTAATCTGATGATTTCTGTCTGATTTTATTAAACTTTACGAATCAATGGCTAATTTCTCATAGAAAATGGCTTTCAGCCTATGAATCATTTCAGCAGTGCCCGCCCAGCCAAATTGAAATAAATACTCCAGAATACTACAGGATTCCAACATTGGATTCAGGTTATTTTCAGCTAAATAGTCTTTTATCAACTTCAGATTATCAAGGTAGATCAATTGAATTTTATTTGAGTTAAAATCCTGTTCGTTGAGATATTTTTTGCCGCTCTGGCCACTTAAATACGTTCCAGTTCTTACTTTAATCACCAGATCGAGGTTCATATCCGCATTATTCCCATCGGGTGCTAAATCCTCAGAAAATAAAAAAGTGGTATTAATATTTAATTTTTCACATATATTTCGAATTAAATGCGTATTAAACAAGTGGAATTGTATGGGTGCTTCCAATATCCAGTCGCTGAGGACAGGAAATACTTCAGTAAAAAAAGGAGAACAAGTGAAATACTTCTTTATTGTGTCCAGTGTATTGACCTGAATCAAATCTTCATTTATTGTATATGCATTGATAATCCCGGTACGGGTATGTGGACTGAGTGGGACACTAATCCATGCAGTAATCTGGTGGTTCGTATCCAAGACCTGTGTCCGCCTGGTAAAACCCTTAAAGTCAATGGCTACATGATCCAGAAAAATAAAGGAATCACAGAGGGCAATCTTCAGGAAATAACCGGGCCAGGGCAGGAAATTAGGCTGATGGATTCCGGTAATAGGTGGAGTTAAAGCCAAAACAGTTATTTCACCCAGTGTAAGACGATATTCTGTTCGATATCAGGATGCAGGCTTTTCGCCACCGGGCAGGTATGTGCTATGTGTTTTAGTTTTGACTTTTCAGCATCTGAATACTCCTGATCCGGCATATACAGAAACACATCGATCTTTGAGATTCTTCGTGGATTAGCTGCCATGTGTTTAGTCACTTCTGCTCTTGCACCATCGATATTTACATTATTATCCCGGCACCAAATGCCCATGACAGTAAGCATACAGGCTGCCAGTGAAGTGGCTGCCAGATCTGTCGGTGAGAAGGTAGAGCCCTTGCCCTGATTGTCCACCGGAGCATCGGTGTGAATAGACGAATTAGATTTGATATGTGTGAGTGTCGCTTCCAGCCCACCATCATAGATAACTTCTGCTGTCATGATTTATTCTGTTTCTTTATCTTCTCTTGATTTTCTTTTTTCTTCTTTTTCTGCCTTTTCTCTCTCTTTTTGCTCCCGGAGGACAGCGTCATCGGTCTCATACTTCTTAATGATCTCCCTTACCAGGCGGTGGCGGACCACATCAGATTCATTGAGGTGAACAATGTCAATACCCTCGACATCATCGAGCAGGTGTAGTGCTCGCTTCAATCCGGACTGTTGGCTATAAGGCAGGTCGATCTGTGTCAGGTCGCCGGTGACGATGACTTTACCACTCGGGCCTAGTCGGGTGAGAAACATCTTCAGTTGGGGAGTGGTAGTATTCTGTGCTTCATCGAGGATGATAAACGCATTGTCCAGTGTGCGCCCCCGCATATAGGCTAATGGTGCTACCTCAATGGTGCGATTGTTCATAAAGAGAGCCAACTTGTCTGCCGGGATCATATCATCCAGTGCATCATAGAGAGGCCGCAGGTAGGGATCTATCTTCTCCTTCAGGTCACCGGGCAGGAAACCCAGACTCTCACCGGCTTCTACGGCAGGTCGGGTAAGTATAATTTTCTTGACCAGGCGGTTCTTAAGTGCCCGCACGGCTAGTGCGACAGCAGTATAGGTTTTTCCCGTACCGGCAGGACCGATGGCAAAGACGATATCTGAATTTTCACTCGCTTTGACCAGTCGCTTCTGATTGACTGTACGGGCGCGGATTGGCTGGCTGTCCTTATTGTACAGGATGATATTGCTACTGCGCTCATCAGTAAGGTCCGGCGCAGGAATATGCGTCCCCTGCAATACATCTTCTATCGCATGTGGCGTGAGAATCTTCTGCTCTTTCAGGACTTTGATCAGGGCTTCGATCTTTGATTTGAAATCCTGGGTTTGTTTTTTCTCACCGGAGACCCGAATCGTATTGCCCCGGGTGATGATATCCAACTCGGGGAACTTCTCTCTTATCTTCTTTATTCTGGCATCATTCTCGCCCAGGAGGTCGATGGGTTCAATACCATCCAATGTAAGTACCAGTTCGCTCTTAGATTTAATAGGCTATCTTTTTTTGTTATGTGTAAATGTAATGGTTTTTAATGACATAAGTAAAAATAAATCCAGATGAATTAAAATCCAGATCCAGTTCACCTTGTGCATAATAACAAATGGAAGGTGAAATAAATTCAATGCAGCAGAAAAAACAATGAATGACCTATCCAAATCCAATATTGAATATTAATGCCGGGTTGACTCATCTTCCACTACACTGCTACAACAATACCTTTAAACATCAATATCTGCAAGCAATTCCGGTCAATGCAGTTTGGAGCAAGAAAAAGTTTGTTACATTTATTGGAGGAAAATACCCAAGATAGAGGATAGATTGATGTCAGCAAATATTCAAATAAACGACACAGACAAATGAAGTACATAATCACAACACTAATATTTTCTTTGATAATTCTAAGTTGCAGTACTCTGAAAAAGACTTTGGCAACAAATAAAATTGTACATCAAACAAATGACTTAATCATAACTCAAGTTTCTGAAAACACATTTGAAATCACTTCATTTTTACAAACTAAGGATTATGGAATAGTTCCTGGAAATGGTTTAATCGTGAGAGATAATAATGAGGTAATTATTTTTAACACCCCGGCAAACGATAAAAGTTCTGAAGAATTAATCAAATGGATTTCAGACACACTTCATTGTAAAATAAACGCTGTGATACCTACACATTTTCATCAGGATTGCTTAGGTGGATTAAAAGTATTTAAGGATAGAAACATACCTTCCTATGCCTATTTCAAGACCATTGAAAACAAGTTCGTAATACCTGAAAATAGCTTCAAAGACTCTTTAGCACTGAGGGTGGGTAATAAAAAAGTAATCGCCAAGTTTTTGGGCGAAGGTCATACAAAAGATAATATTATTGGATATTTTCCGGGTGAAAAAGTTATGTTTGGGGGTTGTCTGATTAAGGAAATGAACGCAACAAAAGGATATTTGGGTGACGCAAATGTTAAGGATTGGTCGGCAACTGTCGAAAGAGTGAAAAAAGAATATCCAGACGTAAAAGTTGTAGTTCCCGGCCATGGGAAATGTGGAGATAAGAAATTGCTTGACTATACTATTGGACTTTTTAAAGAAGACTAAATGAACTTCGACTAACAATTAAATTGGAAATAGAGAAGTTGTAGTAATTCTATTGAATTTTGTGCAAGATTAAGCAATTGTAATTCAATATCGTTTAGTAATACTGCTCGTACTTTGAAATGACCACCTCCCATTCTTGTTTACCCCCTTCCCCCTAAAGGTGGCAAGAATGTTAGATGGTCATTTCTTAGTCAAACTAGTATAAGAATTTAGAAGAACGAATAACTTCGATATTATAACCCGGAACGGGTGTAATAATTATTGAGATTTTAATTTAAATGGCATCAAAACCCGGAACGGGTGACATTTTTTTGTAAACCAAACGACATTGAATCGTAATTCGCAACATTCCTAAATTTCAAGTGGAAATTGATTCTTTGCTGTATTCTTAATGTATGTAAAACCTTGTTATGATCCCGCTTTTCAAATCATAAATACAAGATCAAGAATTTCTGATGCAAAATGCCTGGACAATCCCGTAAGTTTGCTTATATTTATTGGCTTGAATAAAAATTAATCAAATTATAAAATGACCAATTGGTTTTGTCTATAGAAGTAGAAAAGAATCCGTACAAGTAAATAGAATCGACGAGCTAAAATGTGATTAGTATAGTCTATGCACTTTGATTTAAATTCAAGAACAAGACTATTACGAATGAAATTAATTGGGTATTTTTACATAGATTATCAACAGCCTGAGAAGCAGATTTTAAAGTAAGAACGCTGACTGATTTAGGCAATTAAAAACACAGAAGCATCTAATGATTATATTAATAATTTAAAATATTTTAGAATGAAAACAAATTATACCACATTAACCCTTACTTTTTTCACACTATTGATCCAAAGTAATTTCTATGCACAAACAACCAATAAATGGAAGTTTTGAGACAACCTTGGGAACTTGCAGCTATAATGAATCAAATTTCTTTTTCAATCGAAAAATGAGTAACTGTTTCGCTTTTGGCGATAATTCAGAAATTGATATAATTAAAGATACTTGTGGCTATGGTCCTGCGCAAGATGGAAATTATTTTTTAGGAATCGCAGTTGACAATTCAAATGAACTTACAGACGCGCTTTCATTGGAATTGTCGTCACCGCTTATTGAAGGTAAAACTTACGTCTTAAATTTTTATAGCAGAAAAGATCCTGATTTTGATGCAAATCTACTCGAAGTCGGTTATACTAAAGATAGTTTATCTTTCGGAACTAGCATTGGTTCAACTTCATCACTACCAACTACTTCCTGGGAACCTGTCTCTTTCACATTTACACCTTCATTTAATAGTAAATTCATAACTATTCGAACAATTGCAGGTATTTATGGGTGGAATTTTATTGACAATTTTACAATTTTACAGACATCCGGAATAAATAGTACTTCCGCGAAAGAACCTTTTATACAAATATATCCGAGCCCTACATCTGATCAGATTGCAATTTTTACTGATATTTCAACTGAAATTTATTCTATTATAGTCTTAGATATACAAGGTAAAATAATTTTAAAAACGGACAAAACAATTCTTGATTTATCGAAGCTTACCAGCGGTATTTACATTGTGGAGCTTATAACTAACAAAGGGAGGATTGTTAGACGAGTAGTGAGAGAATAACCCGCCACAAAAATCAAAACACAATACCATTGTCAAGATATATAATATACAAGAGAAGCTAATAGTGCGTAACTATTCTTAGGATGAATTAAATAAATTTAAATTATGACAAATTTATCTGATGATAAAAAGGTAGAAATACTGATTCATTTTCAAAACAATCAAACCCAGGAGTTGATGTATAGGAGAGGCAGAGAATTCAATATTTTCTTATGGACCGCAACCATTTTTTTAGTTTTTATTGGTAGCCTCTTACTTATAGACAAGTCAAGAGAGCCTATATGGCAGCACTTAGGTTTCTGGGGCAAATTCTTCGCTAGTTGTTTAATATTATTAATTGCTTCTTTTTCAATAATTTGGCAAAATAGAGAAAGAGTTTTTGCAAATAATAATTGCAAAGTAATTGTTGCAACAAATGAAGCCTTGAATGCTTTCGAAAATAATTTCTATTTGAATAACCAATCCATCTATCCGGACAGGTGGAGAAATTGGGGTAAGAAGGAATTAAATTCCTACAAACGATACTTTAGAGCAAACTATATTACGGCTGTTTGGATCCTCGGAGTACTTTCAGTTTTGATAATATGGGTTTAACGATAATGTAATTTAATTGCACATCTATACTAATCGGAAAATGGTTTGATCATTCGCTTTCCTTAGACCCCTGACCCCTAAAGGGGAAATGAGGCAATCAAATGGTCAAACCAAAGTCATTTTAGTATAGTTAAAGTATTTATGACAGATAGGTAATCTCAATGTATGACCTATCCAAATCCTATAATGAATATTATATTAGAGGAATATACACAAGAAGGTGGATATTTAGATGGTCGTGTGTCAGCTTGAATCAATAAAAACTTGAAACAACAAAAATAAGTATGAGAATGAATAATTTTGGATTTATAATTGTGTTGTTTGTTACAATTCTTGGATTTTCAAGTTGTGTGAGCACTGGTTTTTTAATGGCGAAAACAAAAGTCACGCTATTTGACAACTCCTATCCTTCTAAGAAAGAAGATGCAAGAATAGATGTCTATGTGACAAATAAACCAATTCAGAAATACATCGAAATTGCTCAAATTACTTGTGGAGACACTAATGATAAATGGAGTTTGGAACAGATTACAAAAAAAGCGCGTGAAATTGGAGCTGACGGAATTATCATAATAGGAAAAGCAGGTAGTTCAGGTGTAGGGGTCCCAATTGGAACAATGACTTATGTTGTAAATGAAGAATATGGAATGACAGCTATCGCTATTGTTTATAAATAAAAAGCCGAACACACAACATTAAGACGGATACAATGGATCAGATTTTCAATAAGAGGATTAAGTTGAAATCCAGATTACAGTCATTTAGTTATTCATCTGTACAGTATCCAAAGCCTGCGTGAAGGATAGCAGCGGGCACAAGTGAGGAACGAACGCAGTAAAGCGGATAGCCTGACCCTGAACGTGGTCTTGAAATCATCCCCTTAACTGATTTTGGGCTAAATGCTGATGACACCAAATAGCATCCCAACTACTCGTGAAGGGGCGCGCCCAAATAATGCTCATCACAGAAAGCTCGTTGTAGTAATGTGATGTTCTAATGCAATTATTCTAAATTTGCGAATGCTTCCTGTATCAGTGTCTTTTGCTGCTGATCATGGACTTTCTTATATCCTGTAGCCGGAGCTGCACTAATCGGACGACTCACCCAGCTAAATGTAGCCGGAAGTCTCGGTATCAGATAACTGATCGCACCCATATTGGCCGGTTCTTCCTGAACCCAGGTCCATTGTGCCTTTTTATATTTGGCAAAGAGCTTGTTTAGTTGTTTATCTGGAAATGGATAGAGCTGTTCCAGTCTGCAGATCGCCACATCATTGATGTTTAGCTCCCGTCTGTATGCCAGCAGATCATAATACACCTTACCTGAACATAATAGTACTTTTTTGATATCGGCACTTTTTGTCTTTAATTCGGCTTCGTCGATCACTTCCTGAAACTTACTGCCCGACTTGAACTCATCATATCCGGAGATACATTCCGGATGGCGCAACAGTGATTTTGGCGACATGACGATCAGTGGCTTACGGAAAGGTCGGATCAATTGCCGTCTGAGAACATGGAAGAAATTGGCAGGTGTAGTTGCATTGACTATCGAAATATTGTATTCGCCGATTAGGTCCAGATATCGCTCCAGACGCGCACTCGAATGTTCTGCGCCCTGTCCTTCATATCCGTGTGGCAATAACATGACCAGACCATTCATACGGTGCCACTTGCTTTCACCGGATGACACGAATTGGTCGATTATCGTCTGTGCTCCATTGCTGAAGTCACCAAACTGGGCTTCCCATAGCACCAGCGTGCCCGGATTGGCCATAGCATATCCGTACTCGAACCCTAATACAGCAAATTCGGACAATAATGAATTGTAGATCATGAACTTACCTTGCTTATCGGAGAGGTTCGCTAAACGGTTATATTCTTCCTGTGTCTCTGCATCAATGAAGATCGCATGACGGTGGGAAAAGGTTCCACGCTTCACATCCTGTCCACTCATGCGGACATTATTGCCTTCCAACAACAATGAGCCGTATGCCGACAACTCAGCCATCGCCCAGTCCATCTTGCGTTCGTCTGCCAGTTTCTGTGAAGTTTTCAACAATCGGTGGACTTTACTCAGTGGATGGAAGTTTTCAGGATAGGAATTAAGGTGACCTATGATTTGTTCCAATGTCTTCATCGCTATTCCAGTGTCGGGCGAACTATCGAAGTCCGCACTGTCCTTGGCAAAGCGCAGGCTCTTCCAGGCCAGTTCAGGTTCCTGATAAGTATAGGGAAGCGGAGCTTCTTTGACCAGATCCAGTTTGTCCTGCAGTTTTGCCCAGTATTGTTTCTCCATTTCCTCAGCTTCGGTGGCGGTGATATCCCCTCTGCTTTCCAGATATTTAAGATAGATCTCCCGTGGATTTGGGTGTTTGGCTATGATGTCATACATCTTCGGTTGGGTAAATTTCGGGTCATCGCCTTCATTATGTCCGTGCTTACGGTAGCAGACCATGTCGATGAACACATCATTATTGAATTTCTGACGATATTCTGCCGCCAGTTTACTGACGAAAACCACCGCTTCCGGATCATCGCCATTGACATGGAAAACCGGTGCCTGCACCAGATAAGCCGCTGCAGTACAATAGGTAGATGACCGTGCATCATCAAAATCAGTAGTGAAACCAATCTGATTATTAATCACGTAATGGATAGTTCCGCCAGTCTTATAGCCTTTCAACTGGCTGAATTGAACTGTCTCATACACTACACCCTGACCGGCTATCGCTGAGTCACCATGCAATAATATGGGCAATATTCGGTCATACTTGCTATCATAAAGTACATCTGCTTTCGCCCGGGAAAACCCTTCAACTACCGGATCGACAGCTTCCAGGTGAGAAGGATTCGGTACTAGTTTCAGATAAACATTCTTGCCGGATTCTACTTGTTTCATACTGGAAAAGCCCTGATGATACTTGACATCGCCATTCCCAAAGCTCTGATCAGGAATAGATGTTCCCTCAAACTCAGTGAAAATCTGCTCATACGTCTTGCCCAGGATATTTGCCAGTACATTCAGTCTGCCGCGATGTGCCATTCCGATCACCACTTCTTCCACACCATTTGAGACAGCATAATTGATCATAGCATCCATCGCTGCAATGGTAGTCTCACCACCTTCCAGCGAAAAACGCTTCTGTCCTACATACTTCGTATGCAAGAACTCTTCAAACATGACGGCTTCATTGAGCTTTTGGAGGATCTGTTTTTTCTCCTTACCAGTCAGATTATAGTCTTTCGAATGATGTTCTTCTATTTTTTGCTGTAACCAGCTACGTTTCTCATAGTTATTGATATAGGCATATTCATACCCGATATGGCCACAATAGATCTCGTCCAGGCGATTAATGATCTGTTGTAGTGTAGCTCCGGATAAGCCCAGTTCGCTTCCTGCTGAGAAAACCTGACTCAGGTCACTCTCCGTCAGGTTGAAGTCACTCAGATTCAGATGTGGTGCCCGGTCACGACGTGGACGGATCGGATTGGTAGTAGAAAGCAGATGTCCTCTGCTCCGGTATGAATGAATCAGACGGGCAACAGCGATTTCCTTATCGCTTTCCGCACCACTAACAGTCGTACCATTGAGCGCCGCAGTGATCTGGCTATTGGAACCTGATGCATATTCGAAGCCGGCAAAGAAAGCCTTCCAGTCAGCCGGTACAGAATCCGGGTCAGTTAAATAATCATTATATAAATTCTCTATATAGTTGGTATGAGCATTGGCTATAAAAGAAAAATCAGTCATACTATTTTAATTAATTGCAAAATAAAAATTTGCGAAAAAACACTTATTTCTTTTTCGGATGCAAATATCCGACTTTTTAACATAACAGGTGGATAATCCCAATAATTTTACACTACCATTACAAAATAATATTTGGCAAAATCAAATGGGATAGAAACTGCAGAATAAATACTTCAGTACAGGAAAATAATATCAAGGCCAAAGAATAATATATTGATAATGCGCGCATTATATATTAGTATTAATTGCCAATATTTATGGTCTCGATGGAATTGGACTAAGCGGTAGATTAGTAGTGTCTTTCCCGATACCTTCCAATTTATGACGGCGTGCCAATTCCAGATTCCACTTGTCAATCGAGAAATTTACAAAGAGCCGAAGGGAGACCTTTACTTTTTTCTTTTGTTGGGTTCCAGGAATCCACCGTTGAGCATCATTCTCCATCAGATCGATCAATCGTAAGGTCTCAGTATCCAGCTCATCAGAAATATGTGAAAGCAGTAGGGGTTTAGTAATCAAACCACTGGTGTCGATGATGACGAACACTTCATTGGTCCCCTGAATATTTTTTTTAAGCGCTCTGTCCGGATATTGCATGTGGGCATAAAACCAACGGCCAGTGGTACTGTCCGTACATTTATCAAGCTGATACATATTATCCCCGGCATCCGGACATTCCCAAAACCGTGGCATACTCTCCACCTGAGTATAGACGCGCTCAGCCAATATATTCTGTGCCGGTAATTGCCCTCCTATACTCATGAAGAAGGCAAATAACAAATACCAATTGCGAATGTTCATTGTACTAATTCAAGAAGCTACTAAAGTGTAGCTCCATGACATTGCTTATATTTCTTACCGCTTCCACAAGGGCAAGGATCATTTCTGCCAATTTTCTTTTCAGAGCGGATATAGGTATGTGGCTTTTCAACCGTTTGTGTACCACCGCCGGAATAACCGGATTGTCCTTCATCATCATAGCCATCTGAATCATCCTTGTGTGTACGTGCTTTAGAAAAGTCAGTTTTCTGTTTTTCAGCTGCTTTGACCTGATCAGGTCTCATGTCTATCGTTAGATTTCCTTTACTCAGATAAGCAGTGACGTCATGATTGATCTTGTAAATCAATTCCTCAAACAGTTTGAAGGCTTCCATTTTGTAAATTACCAATGGGTCTTTCTGCTCGAAAGAGGCGCCCTGTACTGCATCTTTCAGGTCGTCCATCTGACGAAGGTGTTCTTTCCATTTATCGTCTATGATCGCCAGCGTCACGGTTTTTTCTATGTCCTTGGCAATTGACTTACCTCCGGATTTAACCGCATTCTCCAGGTCAGCAGCCAGATTGTAACTGGTAGCACTGTTGTCTGAATAAGGCAGCGCTATACGCTTATATTTATCACCCATACGATTGTACACGTCGGTGACCAATGGCAAGAGATGCGTAGCAATTCGTTGATTTTTCTCATTATAATGAGCAATAAATTGTTTTTGATACTCAGCAAGAACCACCGGGAAATCTTCTTTAAAGAAGAAATCAGAAGTAAAATCAGGCGTAAACTCCAGTTCCTTAGCGGAATACTCCAGGAAATCATCATAATTACTCAGTCTGCGACCTTCATACACTAAATTATCAGTCATTCCGGAAAACATATTGCTCAAATCGACCGCCAGACGACTACCAAAAAGTGCGTTATTCCGCTTACGATAGATGGCCTCACGCTGTATATTCATCACATCATCGTATTCGAGTAATCGCTTACGGATACCAAAGTTGTTTTCCTCAACTCGTTTCTGCGCCCGCTCTATTGATTTAGTGATCATGCTGTGCTGAATCACATCACCTTCCTTGTGCCCCATACGGTCCATCGCCTTGGCAATACGTTCTGATTGAAACAGACGCATCAGGTTGTCTTCCAGTGACACAAAGAACTGAGATGATCCCGGATCGCCCTGTCGACCGGATCGACCACGCAACTGCCTGTCAACCCTACGGGAATCATGTCTTTCAGTACCGATGATCGCCAGACCACCTGCATCTTTCACCTGATCGATGAGCTTGATATCCGTACCTCTACCCGCCATGTTGGTGGCGATAGTTACATTGCCCGGACGACCGGCTTCTGCAACCACCTGTGCTTCTTTCTGGTGTTGCTTGGCGTTGAGGACATTGTGATTAATTCCTCTCAGACGCAACATCTTGCTCAACATTTCTGAGATTTCTACTGATGTCGTACCTACCAGTACCGGTCTTCCTGCTTCTGTCAGTTTGCCTATCTCATCAATTACGGCATTATACTTCTCACGTGCTGTCTTGAACACCAGATCTTCTCTGTCATCTCTGATAACCTCCCGGTTTGTAGGAATTACAGAAACATCCAGTTTATAGATCTGCCAGAGTTCGGTAGCTTCTGTTTCTGCTGTACCGGTCATACCCGCCAGTTTGTGATACATCCGGAAATAATTCTGCAGTGTGATGGTAGCATAAGTCTGTGTCTGCTCACCCACCTTCACATTTTCCTTGGCTTCCAGTGCC
>CAZGKN010000007.1:0-51765 GCA_964525915.1 uncultured Saprospiraceae bacterium
CTTACCATCCAGGAGTGACTTGATGATATCGTATTGTTGTCCCTTGAATTTATCAAATCCGAAAAATCGTTGTAACGCGTCAGGAATGATATCCTTTGTAATTTCCATGATGTATTATCACTGCTTAGTTGAAAAAAAACTAAGTTAACTAAAAAACATTAAATAGAACTCAATTTATTCTTCAGAATAGAAAATTTTTCATCACAGTACCAGTGATGCTTTAATCCGGTAAAAATCTGATGGAGAAGAAAAGTAAACTTTAGTATTATAGACACCGACAAATCAGGAAATGATGGGTTTGATACAAGTAGATTGTACGCTGGTCAAATCAACTTCCTACGGTGGCGATAAATTAGCATTTCACACCAACCAATGCCGGATTTGCGTTCTTCTTACGTTCACTTTCTGTCAGGACAATCTTTCTCAGACGCTGGCTTTTCGGTGTGATCTCTACATACTCATCTGCCTGGATATATTCAAGTGCCTCCTCCAGTGAAAACTTACGCGCAGGTGGAATTTTGGCAGAATCATCCTTGCCTGCCGCACGGAAGTTGGTCAATTGCTTACCTTTTACCACATTTATCACCAGGTCATTTTCACGGGTATGTTCACCCAGGATCTGTCCTTCATAGACTTCCTCACCCGGATCAATCATAAACTTACCTCTGTCCAACAGTTTATCGATCGAATAGGCTGTGGCTGAGCCTGTCTCCATTGATACAAGTACGCCTGCGATACGACCAGGCATATCCCCCTTATAAGGTTCGTATTCAGAGAATCTGTGGTTCATCACCGCTTCGCCGGCAGTCGCAGTCAGGATTTGGTTCCTAAGTCCCATGATACCACGGGAAGGAATTTTAAACTCCAGATGTTGTAAATCACCTTTAGTATCCATGACGATCATCTCTCCCTTTCGTTGTGAGGTCAGTTCTATTACTTTACCTGCTGATTCTGCCGGTACATCTACGATCATGGTTTCTACAGGTTCATTCTTTACTCCATCAATCTCTTTGATGATAACTTTTGGTTGACCGACCTGTAATTCATAGCCTTCACGACGCATGGTTTCAATCAGAATAGATAAATGGAGAATTCCCCTTCCATACACCATAAAGGCATCCGGTGATTCTGTATCCTCAACTTTGAGGGCCAGGTTTTTTTCTGTTTCTTTAAATAGACGATCTCTGATTTGTCTGGAAGTCACAAATTTTCCTTCTTTTCCGAAGAATGGACTGTTATTGATAGTGAACAACATGTTCATGGTCGGTTCATCGATGTGAATGCCTTCCAGTGGCTCCGGATTCTCGAAATCACAGACCGTATCACCGATATCAAAGCCCTCTATCCCTACGATCGCACAGATATCACCTGCCTGAACCTGATCAGTTTTCACCTTACCCAGGCCTTCAAAGGTAAATAACTCTTTGATCCGGCTTTTTACCATTTGTCCATCACGCTTTGCCAGTGTAACCGGCATGTTTTCCTTGATGATCCCACGATGTACACGACCGATTGCGATACGGCCAACAAACTGACTATAATCCAGTGAAGTGATCTGCATTTGTACAGTTCCTTCATAAAAAGGAGCCGGTGGAATGTGCTCCAGAATCGCATCCAGCAGTGGTGTGATATCTTCTGTCTTATTTCGCCAGTCTGTACTCATCCAGCCTTGCTTCGATGATCCGAAGATGACCGGAAAATCCAACTGTGCATCATCCGCTCCTAAATTGTAAAATAGTTCGAACACATCTTCATGGATATGATCCGGTTTACAGTTGTCCTTATCTACTTTATTGATCACCACGATCGGCTTGAGACCGAGCGCCAGTGCTTTATTCGTCACAAAACGGGTTTGAGGCATCGGGCCTTCAAACGCATCTACCAGGAGCAATACACCATCCGCCATCTTCAGTACACGCTCTACTTCACCACCGAAATCAGCGTGGCCCGGTGTGTCGATGATGTTAATCTTTACACCTTTATAAGTTACTGAAACATTCTTTGATACGATGGTGATTCCTCTTTCGCGCTCCAGGTCATTATTATCCAGGATGAGCTCACCTGAATTCTGATTGTCTCTGAATAAATTGGTCTGGTGTAAAATCTTATCAACCAGGGTAGTCTTACCGTGGTCAACGTGGGCAATTATGGCGATATTCCTGATTTCCTGCATCCTTTTTTCGAATTAGGGCGCAAAGATACGCTTTATCTTACTCATTGTGTGATTTTCATGCAAACAAAATGCTAAATTTAACAAGAAAACAAAATTTTATCCTGAAAATAAAAATCTGTAACTTTGAATTACTTAATCAAGCCTTCACAGTTTCAAATAAATTCAACTTAATTGATGAGCAATTGTTTTGAATTACTTGAAGAAGGAATTGTTGCCACACTAATCTGAGAAAATCCAAAACCGATCTGCGATCTTTTGAAAATCAATTGCTTATATTACTTCATAAAGGTTTTTCGTAGTACCTTTGCATCCTCAAAAAAATAAATCGGATGTTTCCTGAATACGATGTCATAGTAGTGGGTGCTGGTCATGCCGGTTGTGAAGCAGCCGTAGCCGCTGCCAACATGGGTTGCCGGGTGCTATTGGCTACTATGAATATGCAAACTATCGCCCAAATGTCCTGCAATCCGGCAATGGGAGGTATCGCCAAAGGCCAGATCGTCCGTGAGATCGATGCACTGGGCGGATATTCCGGCATAGTAACCGATGAGAGCATGATACAATTCCGCATGCTGAACCTGAGCAAGGGTCCGGCCATGTGGAGCCCGCGGGCGCAGAGTGACAGGATGCAGTTTTCTGCAGTCTGGCGACAGATGTTGGAACAAAATCCACTTATCGATTTCTGGCAGGAAATGGTGACCGGTATTATAGTAAAAGACGGTCATGCCAGAGGAATTTATACCGGATTAGGCTTAGAGATCAGTGGTAAATCAGTGGTGCTCACCAATGGTACTTTCCTGAATGGCATTATCCATATCGGCGAGAAACAATTTGGGGGGGGCAGAGCCGGTGAGAAAGCCGCAAAAGGGATTACCGAACAGTTGATCACCCTGGGATTCAAAGCAGGCAGGATGAAGACCGGGACACCACCCCGATTAGACGGGCGTAGTCTGGATTACACGAGAATGGAGCTCCAACCGGGCGATGAAAATCCGGGTAAGTTCAGTTATACAGACACTACGGCTATCACGGTTCAGATCCCTTGCCACATCACTTACACCAATGCAGCAGTGCACGAGATCCTCAAGACAGGCTTTGACCAATCACCTATGTTTCAGGGGCGGATTCAGGGTGTGGGCCCACGCTATTGTCCATCGATAGAAGATAAAATCAACCGATTTGCTGATCGCGACCGCCATCAGTTATTTATCGAACCGGAAGGCCGCAATACAGTAGAGATCTACATTAATGGTTTTTCTACCTCACTGCCACAGGAAGTACAGTATAAAGCATTGCACAAAATTCCCGGACTGGAAAATGCCCGAATGTTCCGACCCGGCTATGCAATAGAGTATGATTATTTTCCGCCCACACAGCTTGACCTTACCCTGGAGACCCATTTAGTGAAAGGGCTTTACTTCGCAGGTCAAATCAATGGCACTACCGGTTACGAAGAAGCTGCTTGTCAGGGCTTAATGGCCGGGCTTAATGCCGCACTGAAAGTACAGGAAAAAGATCCATTGATACTTTCCAGATCTGAAGCGTACATCGGTGTTCTCATCGATGACCTGATCAATAAAGGTACAGAAGAGCCTTACCGGATGTTCACTTCCCGCGCAGAGTTTCGCATCATGCTCCGACAGGACAATGCTGATCTGAGATTAACACCGCTGGCTAGTGCGCTGGGCATGCGGAATATGGAAGACCGGATGGAACGGGTAAAGGTAAAAGAAAAAGCAATGATGGACATCTCCCGATGGATGGCTGATTACAGTGTAGAACCTGCTTTGATCAATCCTTATCTGGAGACCATTGATTCTGCACCTATCCAACAAAAAATGAAGTTAAGCCAGTTGATCAACCGACCAAACCTGCATCTGGAAGATTTGAGACCTTATCTACCAGCACTGGACAATTTACTTCTTCAATATGATGATGAGATCACTGCAATAGTCGAGATTGCAGAGAAATACAGTACATACATAGAAAAAGAAAAAGAACAGGCCGACCGTATCCAAAAATTAGATTCACTCTACATACGACCTGATTTTGATTATCACAGTATCAAAGCACTATCTATCGAAGCGAGGGAGAAATTAAGTGTGCAGAAACCTAAATCAATTGGTCAGGCTGGCAGGATCAGCGGTATAAATCCGGCAGATATCTCTATCTTGCTGGTACATATCGGTAAATAGTGCCCATCCGCTATGCAGTAGATACAATATCCTATTGATTCTTTGTCGGATCCACTATTTTCCCCAGGAATAAATTTGTCCCGGTGGCATTATCTCTGATTGCAAATACATAAGGTTGATTAAAGGTAAGGCTGGGTGGCATAGAGGTGACACCTACACCTATAGTCGTAACTGCAGCTCCTTCTATACCTTTTTCATCGATTTGAAGAAAGACATCATGCAGGGCCCGGGTCAGATAGACATCACCAGGTCGCCCTGCTATCCCGGAGAAATCAGCTTGTGCGGTAAATGGCTCGATCACCCCCATTGACTGAAGGATTGCCTTTAAGTCAAACTTCTGTGTCATTTTCACCTTCGGTAGTGTGACAATCATATCCGAAGTCCTCGCTGTCGTCGCAATTTTATCGAAGAGTGATTCATTAAAATCCTGACTGATGAAAGAACTGATATCCTTCTTCTTCGGCATGATGAATACGGCAGACAATTGACCTTTGCCCAGCGGCAATGAGACGACATCCATCGATTCATTGGTCAGAAAATTGGCATCCAGCCTTTGGTTCATGAAATCAGCGCTTACAACTGCACCTGTGCTTGTCTTGAAATCCGCTTTATGCGTGAGTTCGGGAGCAAAGGGATGATCCCAGTCTGCCTTCATATACAGTGCATTGATCAGAAACATAAACTCATCGTCAGATATATCATCCAGCACTTTCTCTATCTTACTATTGGTCGCATTTTTTACCCAGCCATTAATAGTATTCAATGTAGCAGGTACATCTTTAAAGTTCAGGCTTTCAATATCCGGTGCAAAATACTGTTGCAAGATCGCCGGGTAACTGTCGTAAATGTTTACTTTCTGCTTGTCAAAAAAGACCCCATTGGAAAGTGAAACCTTCACACCATTCTGGTTTTTAGTCAAAGCATGATATAAAAATGCAAAATGATCATTCAGCGAGGGAAGTTCTGCTGCATCCTGCAAATTGATATCCATTAATTGGGCCAGTGTATTCCCTTTTGCACCATTGTCCGCCATACCAATCGCAAACTGCATGCTGAGCGGCGAAATAATCACATTGTCCCCGGCATCACTATTTTTGTTTGTGTAGTCAAACAGGCGGAAAGCCCCTTCACTCAGGCTTTTACTTATAGATTCATCAAGTTTACCCTTTTCATTGGGAGTGCTCAATTTATCCTGAATAACTTCCTTCGAACAAAATGTAAAGAACAAAGAACAACTAAGAAGACAGAGAAATAAACGCATTTTTATTTTATTATAGCTTGATAAATTTACCCACAAAGGTGGTCTTATCAGCTATAACGTTTATGATATAAGTTCCTGCTGCCAGTGCACTGATATTTATTTCTCCGGAAAACCCGGTTGCACTGATTTTTTTAATTAGTTTACCATTCATATCAGTAACCATGATATCACTGATTTGTCTTTTATCATTCAGTGTCAGATACAATTTATCCATAGCAGGATTGGGTCTCAACATCAGGCTACCTTGCTTTTGGTTTCCCTTGACTGCGGATGTTTTCTGGACTGTACTTTGACACAATATTGAATAATAAGGATCAATGAAAATACTATCCACAGTAAATCCAACCGGTAAAACCAATTGTTGATTAGAAAGCGTATTATCAAAAACCACCAGTGAATCAATGCCATTTTTTCCTTTTAACAATATTGGAACATGCATCCTGAAAAAGCTGACAGAAGGATGTGATGTCTCCTGACTCAGACTGAGGTTCAGCGTCCCATCGCCGTTCTGATACCAGTCCAGGTGATAAATCGGATAGCCTTGCCCTTCAAACCAGTCATCGAAGAAATAATCCAGATCCAATCCGCTTTCTGCCTCGAAATGATCCTTGAGGTCTTCAGTACAAGCAGAATTATAGACCAGTGCCGGGTCATTTATATACTTTCTCATTGCTCTGAAGAAAGTAGAATCTCCCAATTCCCAGCGTAGCATGTGGAGTAAATAAGAGCCTTTATTGTAAGTAAGCCTTCCGCTAAATATCCGGTTAACATCCCCGCCCTCAGGTACTTTGACTGAACCATCAGTCCGGGAAAGTATATTATCGTGAATTGATTTTTTGAAGTCCAGGTATGAATCCGGGAAGAAACGCTCCTGACAGAGTGCAGTGAGGAAAGTAGCAAATCCTTCATTGAGCCAGATCTCATTCCAGCTACAACAAGTGATCTTATCACCAAACCATTGGTGCGCCATCTCATGTGCTGTGAGGCCGTAGCTCAGATTGATCATATAGCTCATGGTCTGATGTTCCATACCACCGCCCCATCCAAACTGGGCATGACCGTATTTTTCTTTACTGAAAGGATAGTTTCCAAACATATCATTGTAAAACAACATCTGTTGCTTCACATTGGGCATAGCTGCACGCCAGTTATCCTCATACTCAGGAAACATCATATTGTGCAACGGCATTTTCGTACCATCCTTAAAGGTAATCGTATCAATGAACTCGGCATAATTGGTCGTAGCCAGAGCGATCAGATAATAATCAATCGGGTAGCGATGCCTCCAGTGATATTGCACACCACTGGTCAGCGTATCCACAGTCACCAGGCGACCATTACTGGCTACCCGATTACCTACCGGTGTGGTGATATAAAAATCTACAGAGTCAATTTTATCATTCAGGTCTTGCTTACAGGGCCACCAGTCGCGGGCACCATTGGGTTCACTGAGCGTCCATAATACCGGA
This sequence comes from uncultured Saprospiraceae bacterium, assembly GCA_964525915.1. GTDB lineage: Bacteria > Bacteroidota > Bacteroidia > Chitinophagales > Saprospiraceae > Parvibacillus. The sequence goes on from CAZGKN010000007.1 coordinate 7,099, forward strand.
CCATTATTTAACACTGTCTGTTCAAATGAGCCGAAGCCATTTGAAGCAGGTACACCCTTGTAAAAGATCTGAATGGAGTCTGCTGTTCCTGGTACGACTGTCGTCGGAAGGGTTACAGACACATCATAATCACCGCTGCGGGTATAATTCAGTTCATTCAAATGATACACAATCTTCTGTATTTCCATGTCCTTATACAACTCAAACCGGAATTCAGTCATAGGTTGGTCGATAACTGTAAATCGGGTCAGCACATCACCTCCGATATATCGTACTGCCGGATCAACCTGCCAGTGACACCGCAGATAATGATAATCATAACCATACAACTTTGATTTATCATCATTTCTGATTTCAAGGGTACCCGAAGCCGGTCGTTCACTTACTGAAAGTTGTTCTATTTCATGTGGCGTCTGAGCAGGAAGAGATAAAGCGGAAAGCATTAACAGGCAAGTAATTGGCCAAAAAAATCTACGTGTCATAATATTCAGAAGAATGGATTTTGAAAGAATAAAAACAGCAAATGTTATTAAAAAATGAATTGTAATTATAAAACTCAATAATTCAAATACTATAAAACCAACATCTCTCAGCCCGAGTCAAAGATTATAGAATCATTCCATCAGGATGAAATATTGGTATTATATATAAATGTAAAAAATTATTACCTCGGGCAGTGTATATATAAATTATATTTAATATTTATTAACAGTTGGCCGAAAACAAACTATCGGTATTAATCAAGACAATTTCAGATAAAATATTTAATCCGGTGCAATCACTCACTTTTCAGATCAAATAAGCAATGCATTGCCAGCCAAAATGTTCCAATGTGATGATGAACGATATGCTGTACAATCGCTTATTTTATCCCCAGATTATTTCTCATTTCCTTTGACAAACCATCCTTATGCAATAAGATGGAGATAGTCTTCAGTTTGATATAGGGTTGACTGATATATACAAATCCTCCATTACCCAGTCCGGCAGTGCCCCAGGAATTTTTCACCTTATAATAAATATTACCTTTCTGGTCTTTCATTGTTCCTACAATCTGCATCAGATGGTCATCAGTAGTGGACATATCCAGGAATTCAGCCTGGCGGTTTTCCGGTGTGACTTGTTTCTCAGGTACTATTTCTGTCATCGCCAGTTTATTATTAGCTGCATCGGCCGGGACAACTGCTACACCTTGTCTGCCGGAGAAAGTCGGTTCACTAACATCAATGTCCAGTGCAATCGTATAACCCATTTTCAATGCATTATCAATCGCATCGGTTAATTCATTCAGATGGACATTATAATAGCTTCCATTGGAGAAGTTGTCCGGAATACTCATGATAAAGGATGAATAATACGGATGATTAGTCAGCGAAGCCAACGTGACATAATCCTCCGGATGTATCCCAGTCATAGTCATAAAGCTCGCGGGAGTATAAGACTTTCCTTCATAGGTAAACTGCGTTGCCGGTTTGCCCATATACACATCCAGTACTGCATCGAAAGCATCTTCCCACTTATCTGATAATTTCTTACCCGGATTATCTGCATAGGTCTTTACCATTGAAGTAAGTACTGCCACCATTTCTGCGTGATCATATCCTGTCTGCCCTGGTTCGAGTGCCGGATAAACTTCATAGGGCACCAATCCATGTGCCTTTACTGAATTGATTACATCATGCGCCAGTGCGCCCTCACCAAATCGCGCTGAACCCTGGCGCATTACGTAGTTATAGGCTTTGGCAGGATAGGTATAGCGTACATTGTACATCTCAGACAGATCAATGTGCTTGCCACTGATTCTGATGATTTCAGATTCCAAAAAAGACGTCGTGGAAAAACTCCAGCAAGTGCCGGTCCGACCCTGATTGACCACAGGTGTACTTTCTACATTGATTACCGGCGTAAATTGATATTCCTGGGCTATGATCAACCCATCAAACAAAAAAAACAAAGTCAGAATCCAAAAAAAACGCATCATTTATCTATTTAAAACATTTTAAACCATAGCTTTTGAAAAAAGCGGTTAAATGTACAAATTTTCGAATAACCAAGAAAACACAATAGAAAAAACATCACTGAAACCCGAGGGGCGTAACCCAGATATCTGTAATCCACTAAACTGTGAGTCTGTAAATGGGTAAATTCGCAAATCTACAAATCGGCGAATAAACATTTCAAAAATAAAATATCGCTTTGCATTGCTTGCAATCGGAGATTGCAAGGCCATAGAGCCCGATCATATTACAAATTGCGATTATAACCCCGCTAGTCGTAGGCTCAGGCCAACGTCTTGGTGTCTTTGTAGGAAAATCAATAAAAAACTTATTATAGGCGTTAGCCCTGATATCTGAAAATTTGAAAATGCGGAATATCGCAAATATGCGATCCGCAAATGTGCGCATGGGTGAATCTGCAACACTGAAAGATAAATGCCGGACACAATTGCGTCCGGCATTTAACCGTAGATTAAGCTAATTTTACATTCACTGCCATCGGACCTTTCTTACCGTCCTCGACATCATATACTACTTCATCACCTTCAGCGATGTCATCCTTTAATCCACTGACGTGTACAAAAATATCTTTTGAACCATCAGCCGGAGTAATAAAGCCAAAACCCTTTGAGTTATTGAAGAATTTAACTGTTCCTTTTTGCATTGTAATTTATTTAAATTGTATTAAAAATTTATTTTTATTCTGAATTGTAAATATTCTGGATATTTAATCAGTATATTTAGTTTGTTTTTATCGTATATAGATCCGTTCATTATTAATTGTCTTCCGGATTCACTGAATTGACAGGCATTCTAAACCCGATCAACTTTTGTATCCCCTTCAGGTGTTCGACTTCATCATTGCCACAGAAGGAAATTGCGCCACCTTCCTTGCCTGCTCTACCTGTCCTACCTATTCTGTGTACATAAGTCTCCGGGATATTCGGCAACTCATAATTGACCACATGCGGTAGTTCATCGATATCAATACCGCGTGATGCAATATCAGTAGCCACCAATACCCGAATCTTACTACTTTTAAAATCTTCCAAGGCTCTTTGTCTGGATTGTTGTGATTTATTTCCATGAATCGCAGCCGAATGGATTCCGGTTCGACTAAGCTGCTTTACTAATTTATCAGCTCCATGTTTAGTACGGGTAAAGACCAGTGAACGTGGAATCGACTTATCCTGAAGTAACTGGATAAGCAATTTTGACTTTTCGCTTTTCTCGACAAAATACACCGACTGATTCACTGTCTCAGCTGTCGAAGAAACAGGTGTGACAGAGACTTCCACCGGATGTCGCAGGATCGTATGTGCAAAGGACCGGATAGGCTTCGGCATTGTCGCTGAGAAAAACAAAGTCTGCCTGTCGGCCGGAACTTTTGCAATGATTTTTTTGACATCATGAATAAATCCCATATCGAGCATCCGGTCAGCTTCATCCAGCACCAACGTCTGCACCGCAGACAAATTGATATAGCCTTGTTGCATCAAGTCTAGTAAGCGCCCGGGTGTAGCGATCAGTATCTCTATTCCTTTTGTCAGTGCTTTGACCTGACTCTTTTGATTCACACCACCGAAGATAGCCAGACTGCGGAAAGGCAAATATTTACCATATGCCTTGAAATTATCTTCTATTTGAATAGCCAGTTCTCTGGTCGGTGTCAATATCAGGGCACGAATACCTTTCTTCGAATTTTGCTGGTGCAATCGTTGTAAAATCGGCAGTGCAAATGCAGCCGTCTTTCCTGTACCGGTCTGTGCACATCCCAGGATATCTTTGCCAGCCAACACTACCGGTATGGCTTTCTTCTGTATCTCCGTTGCCTCGAGATAACCGGCATCATCCAGCGCCCGGCTTATATCATCTATTAGGTGTAAAGGTGTAAAACTCATTTTTCTATATTCATTTAATGCTGGTCGGTGTTCTGAATTCAGACAGTCAACAGAATCGGACTATATCAGGCTTTGTTATTGATTTTTGGCTGCTGAAAAAGCAAAGACTGAGTGGGACAAATCGGAATTATGTACGTGTTCAGTGAAAGCAAAGGCAGTGCCTCTTATTTTATTTAGAGTGCAAAGGTAAGCATTTGTTTTTATACTGGCACTATAATTATATAGCCACATCAAATTATTAACTGATATACACTGATTTGACAATCGTAAAACTTATGCCTTGCTTCTGAGTATAGCCTCATAGTCGTATCCTGCCCGGTCAAGCGCCCGTATCGCTGACTCGATCGCAATCGGTGCAGCATTGTGCTTCAGCACTGGTACTTCTTCTGTATTTTTAAGTATATTTAGCAGCTCCTGCGTCTGTGCAGCTGTAAGTTCTGCACAGATATCATACATACCGCCGGGTTCTTCTTCCCTCAGATCATGACGCTCCAATAAATAGCGGATGACAAAAATCAAATCCAGTGTTGGTGGTGGTACCATGAGTGCAGTAAGCGCTCCGTGTTCTTTCCTATATTGAGGTATTTGCTGTTGCATTAATTCCGGATCCATCTTCTTCGCTGCCGGGAAGAGGACATTTTCTTCCATCTTAATATGTCGCAGCAAACCGGTTCTGAACAAGTGATAATACGCCATATCAATCTGATCGCCGGATTCCGTAGCTTTATCCAGAAGCTGATCCAGTCTGTGATGATCCTCTGTAAAAAACCGATGTAACTGCCTGTTCATTTCTTGTTAAAATTAAAGGACATAAAGGTACAAAAACAACAAAACTTCCAAATAATACCCTGATGTGCGCTTATATGCCGTAATTCAAAACCGGGATTAAGGAAATTGTATTGACTTCTCATTAAGGAAACAAATAGAGTATCAGCAGTAGTATATATTAATGTACTTACATCTAAATAATAATAACTAAGTAATTACTATATACTATGAAATTCTCTATCACATAAATTTTATATATTATTCATGAAAGAGCTAAGATCTAATTAATAATTAAACTTTTTCATATTTATATACTATTGTTTATCTGTTATATATTACATATACATTTTTTTTAACAAATAATTAACAAAACTTATTCTAATTTTTGATGTATATACATGTATATTTGCGCTATGAAACTGGAGGACGCGATCAAGACGACAAAATTTAAAAACAATAGCCAGAAAGCCGCACTAAATATTCTATACTCAGCGTGGTGGTATAGATCTCAGATAGCCGGTGTATTAAAGCCATATGGTCTTACCCCTGAGCAATTTAATGTACTCAGAATCCTCAGAGGAAAGCAACCTGACCTGATGTGTGTGAAAGACATAGCATCACGGCTGATAGAGAAAAGTTCAAATGTCCCCAGGATCATTGACCGTCTGGAGACCAAGAAACTAATCCGGCGTATCCGCAGTGAGGAAGACGCCCGGCAGACAATGATACAACTGACAAAAGCCGGTGAAGTTATACTGGCGGAAGCAAGTAAAGAAGTAGATACTAAGGAAAGCGCTTTGATTTCTCTTCCTGAGGATGAAGCATCATTGCTTAATAATTTACTAGAGAAGATGAGAGCAAAATAAATTTTTTTGAACAAATAGATGTATATACATGTTTATTCTAAATCAACATATTAATTATTAACAAACAGATAAATATTTTAAAAATGGCAAATTACAAAATTGATGCAGCGCACAGTGAAATTAAGTTTCAGGTGAGACACATGATGATTACAAATGTTACCGGTACATTCTTACAATTTGATGCTACTATGGATAGCGAGAAGCCCGATTTCAGTGATGCAAATATCTCTTTCGAGGCGGATATCAACAGTATTACCACCAATCAGGAACAGCGCGACGGCCACCTGAAGAGTGCCGACTTCTTCGATGCTACAAATCATCCCAAATTAACTTTTACCTCTACAGGAATCGATAAGGTCGATGACAATGATTTTAAATTGCACGGAAATATTACCCTCCGTGGTGTCACCCGACCAATCACTCTGGATGTGGAATATGGCGGAACAGCTACAGATGGTTACGGCCAGACAAAATCCGGTTTTGAGATGAAGGGCAAGATCAACCGTAAAGACTTCGGTTTGAACTGGAGTGCACTTACTGAAGCCGGTGGACTGGTAGTGAGTGATGATGTTAAATTACTCATGCAGGTACAAATGATAAAACAGTAATTGGTTTAAAATAATGTTAGGTGGCAGGGTAAGCTGAGTTTATTGGCTTACCCTTTTTTTTTACATCCCATTTATTTCGTATTCTCCATAACATTTCGCCTGAATAATGCATTCAGACCCTGTCAGTTCAAATGACAATAATTTCATTCTAAACATTTCCATTTAGAGAAAGCAAGAATAAAATCATGATTTCTCAACCTATCGGACAAATTATGTCTGTTTCTCAATTTGATTAATTTTACATTGAAATAAGAAATACATATATGGAATCAATCAGTGTTTTCGAGATTATAAAGGTAGGCATCGGGCCCTCCAGTTCACATACCATGGGACCCTGGAATGCGGCAGAAATGTTTCTGAATCTTATCCGCAGTCGCAGGCCACTGGAGGAAGTAGTGGAAGTTTTCATCGAGTTTTTTGGTTCACTTGCAAAGACCGGAATTGGCCACGGTACCGACATTGCTGGTATGATGGGATTATCCGGTGAAAATTTTCGAACTATTGATACCAAGCTAATTAATGCAAAGGTCGATACTATAAAATCTTCTGAACAACTAATGTTGGGTGGTACAATCGCTATACCATTCCGATATGGTTACCATCTGGTACTCAACAGAGAAAAAAGCCTGGAATTTCATCCCAATGGCATGATATTCAGAGCTATATTCAATGATGGTACTGAGCTCAGCCAGGATTACTATTCGGTCGGTGGTGGATTTGTAGCTACGCAATCCGAGACTTCCATGGCCGATGTATGCATTCGCACACTGTATCCCTGCCACAAAGGCGAAGATGTGCTGAGATACTGTGAACGACTAAATGTTGCTTCCTTTTCAGAGCTGATCTTCTTAAATGAAGAGAGTTGGCGAAGCCGTGAAAAAACTGAACAACTGGCACTGGAGATCTGGGATGAGATCAAGTCCTGTATATATCGGGGTGTAAATACCGAGGGTGTATTGCCCGGATTTTTAAAAGTTACGCGCAGGGCAGCACCATTGAATCGAAAACTACTTGGTGAGATTACATACCACTCAAGGGATGAATGGTATCAGTATGTGGTGGATGCGGAAGAAAATTTTGTCAATATCAATAAATGGATTTCTTGTTTTGCTCTGGCGGTCAATGAAGAGAATGCCAGTTTTGGTCGCATCATCACTGCGCCGACCAATGGCGCAAGTGGAATCATTCCGGCAGTGATGATGTATTCTCAGGCATTTACAGAATATACCGGAGAAGACAAAATCATTCGCTTTCTACTGGTCGCGGGCGAGGTAGGCACATTGTTTAAGAAAAATGCCACGATCTCTGCAGCAATGGGCGGATGCCAGGCAGAGACCGGTGTTTCATCAGCGATGGCCGCTGCAGGGTTGGTAGAAATCATGGGTGGCACACCGGCACAATGTCTGATGGCGGCAGAAATAGCGATGGAGCACCATCTGGGGCTGACCTGTGACCCTATCGGTGGACTGGTTCAGATACCCTGTATCGAACGAAATACGATGGGTGCCATCAAAGCAATCACCGCTGCCAATATTGCCATGGAGAGCAACCCGGCGAATGCTAAAGTTACTCTGGATGAAGTAATACAGACCATGTGGGAGACAGCGCTGAGCATGAACGACCGATTCAAGGAAACGTCTGAAGGAGGACTGGCCATAGCCGTCAATGTGGCTGAATGTTAATTCAATTTTCTAAATTAATCAAATAAAAAGGGTTGAATAAATCCATTGAACAAACAGGTATACTAAATGGACTAGGAAATGACGATTTGATATCCTTGTCTGACCCCTTCTCCCCTCCTGGGACAAGGAAATCAAATAGTCATTTCCTCAGACGACTGGTATAATTAATAAATAATACATTTTTATGAATATCTATGATCAGATACAGGAATATATAGATTATCTTCCGGATTCGTACCGTCAGGATATGCAATTATTGCATCAATCTATCCTGGATCTGATGCCAGCACATAATTTATGGTTCATAGATGGTAAGAATGAGCAAGGCAAAATGATTTCCGCACCGAGAATCGGCTATGGATCCTTTTTAAAAAAACATAAAGACGGCACCGCTACTGAACTCTATCAAATCGGGCTCAGTGTCAATGCGAAAGGCATGTCAGTGTACATCATGGACCCTAAAAAATACCCATTTTCAACATCACTTTTTGGTGACAAAATTGGAGCAGCACTCATCCAATCAAATTATATAAGATTCAAATCATTGGAACATATTGATTTAAATGTTTTATTTGAAGCCGTACGATATGGATTAGGGTATAATAAATAATGAATATTTCAATAATGAATTATCATCTGATTTCCTTGCAATCAGCAATTGCAAGGCTAGTGTATCCGGCCCTATTACAAACTGCGATTATGTTCAGCAATTCCAAAATCAGAGGAATGTAGCCCTGATATCTGTGATTTTGTAGATTTCGTATCTGCCAATTTGCAAATTGGCGAATCTGAAACTTAACTATTTTTAAAAGTGGGAAACAATCTCGACCACTTCCTGTTCTGATATCCCTGCAATATTTGCAATCATAGAAATGCTAATATTATTTTTATAACATTGCTTCACTACTTCTATGGTTTTCTGTTCAATACCTCGTTTATAGCCCTGCGCTCTGCCCTGCTCCATGCCCTGCTCGATACCTTGCTCGATACCTTGCTCTCTGCCTTGTTGCTTTAATTGCTCTGCTGTGGTCATAGCTTCTTCTTTTATATCTTGTGGAAAATCTTCCATAAATTTAATGAATAAATCCGGATTTGTATTTGATTTACTAAGTGCATAAACGATGATAGTATGGAAATAGTTCCTGTCCACATCTTTCACCATACCTGCAAATGTCCTGGCCAATACAGACATATCTATTAATTCCAGAAATCGCAATATCTGAACATATAAGGCTGTTCTTAGGAGGTTATTATTTACATCCCGGATCTCTTGATCTGTCTTATTTTTCAGATTGATAAATAATGAGGAGTGCTGTGGGATGAAAAGCGTCAGTTCCTGCGGGTATTCATGAAAAAAAGTTGAAATATCTTGATACACCCAATTTCGCTTTCCGTGGTAGTATATGACAGGTATGATCAATTGCAGTCGATGCTTTTCCCTTATTTGTTTCCTATATCCCAAAGCTATGTATTCCAGTAACTGAAAAGTAGTGTATTTGTCGGGACTGGATTTTAGTTCGACCAGCACCGAAACCATTACCTTTTCATCTGATCCTTTCACGGGCACTTCAAATATTATATCAGCTAATCTGGATTCCATCTCCTCAGTTATAAAACTATTCGTAGCAGGTACATAAGACTCGACTTCCAGATGTTCCAGTACCTCTGTGGGTAAAAATGCACGCATAAAAGCGATGGCAGCTCCTCTGTCAGCTAAGATTCTTTTTAAAAATGCATCATGTGTGATGTGCAGGGATGATTTAGGCATACGGGCAATTTTTCAATTTCATCTCAAATATAAATAAATTATTCCGGAAATAATATCAACAAGTAAATTAGTGTGTATAATAAATTGCATTTTTTATTATACACACAGCAAATTCTCAAATCAGTTAATCAGTGAATCTGCAATACAAAACAAGAAGTAGAAGAAACTGGAAAATGCTCCTTTGTGTCCTTTAGTTTGCATCCTATGTTGGAAATGAAATACTTTTTATTCCTAACTATATATTTTTTTTGCAATCAGAGATTGCAAGGCCAATGTACCCTTTCACAGTACAAATCGCAATTATTGCCATTCTGCCTACATCTGAGGCGCGCAGTCTTGCAATTTATAAATCAGAAAATATCCACTAATTTACACTTCTAATTACCATTTTATCAATCGCTCTGTCTTATCACCATTATCAGTATTCATCTTCAAAAAGTAAATACCGGCTGGTAACGCTGAGAAATCTGTATTATTTATATTCTCACCCGTCCAAACAGACTGCCCCACACTATTCATCAACGTAAAATTCATATTGTCAATTTCACTGGTTGCGACATGGAGCTCACTTGAAAAAGGATTAGGGTAAACCAGTACATCCAGAGCACGAACTGGGGTCTCTGTATTATTATCTGCTATCGGAGAACAGGCAGCCGGTATGCTGTCCTGATTTGCCACAGTAGTGCAGGAATTACAAAAGAGACTTTTGAAGAAACAACTGGCCCTACCGATTCGAAATGCATCTTGTGCCGGTGTATCATCCCACACGCCATGTCCGCCGCCTTCCTTCACATTAAGCTCAGCACACATACCCAAAGCTGTTAACCGATCATAGAGACCTCTGGAACCCCACATTTTCGGAAAATTAGTACAGCCCTGCCAATATCCGGTATCGATAGGTATCACCGGATCATGATCACCCACAAATCCAATCACAGGTATCGCATCTGAAGTATTTACATTGTTGATATTAAAGACTCCGCCCCAATTGTTAAATAATCCTTTCAATCGAAAAGTATCTGTGAGCAAATTACCCGAACCATTAATGAGTCCCAGTGAATCACGCAATACCGGATATTCAGCATCAATCTCCGCTTGTTGTAAAAAAGCAAGATTTACCGTAGTAAACGCGCCTGCACTGCTTCCTCCTGCAAAAATCCAATGGGTGTCAATCCGGTATTCAGCCGCATTTGCCACCAGATAACGGATGGCTGCATGGACATCCTGGAGTGATCGATAGAAAGCCTGCAACATAGACATTGGATCGCCATCACAAGGACTTGAAGCCCTGTGCCAACCCAGGCGATACTCCACTGTAGCTGCCACATAGCCACGCCGGGCAAACTCAATGCAGTCTTTATTTAACCCATTCAATGAACCCCCGGAAAATCCACCTCCATGCACTAAAACGATCAGTGGCCGCAAAGAAAAAGTGTCTAAACTGAAGCGGGGGTAATATACATTTAAAATCAGATTCTGGTCCTGTCCCTTATAATCTGTCGCATGCCCATAGCTTACCCCTACATCTGAATCGATCTCATCGTCCGTAAAAACAGGTGCATCTGTAAATCGCTTGTCAGATGCACAATAGGGGTTGCTTTGTGCATTCGCAATATTTATTAGAATAAAATAAGCAAGGAATAATGTAATATTTCTCATAGTTAAATATTTATAAATATTTTATTATTAAAACAAGGAACACAATAGATCTTAAAAACCAGGGAAGCATTTAAAAAGTCTTACTCCAGTATCCTTGTTTCTTCAATGGACAACCAGAGAATACACAGGTTTAATAGCTCCGAAAATTTTAAAATTTTCTTAACATTTATACCTGAAATGGATTTTTATTCTGACAATCAGCAAATTTGGCTAACTTTATTGGCAGGCTTACGATTTGTATCGGTGCCCTATATTACTAATTAGTACCAATAACATGGAAGTACAGACAGTCAGACCCCGAATAAAACCCACACTGACGAGTTTGGACAAATGGATTGAGATTTTGGGCTGGGTATTGCTAATCTTCCTCTGGTGGGAAACCTTACGATTTTATCCGGGATTACCTGAGACTATCCCGGTACACTATGGGCTGAATGGTGCTGTAGATGCCTATGGCAGCAAGCGCATGATGCTGACATTGCCTACCATAGCCAGTATTTTATTTGCCGGAATTACAGTTGTCAACCAGTTTCCGCACATATTCAACTATCCTGTGCGTATCACTGAAGAAAATGCACCAAAACAATATGCTGCGGCGACACGACTGCTACGCTATATCAAACTCATTATATTAGTGGTGTTTGGTTTTATAGAATCTAAAACTATTTTGAATATCTCGACAGGATCTAATCATATAGGTGCCTGGTTCTTTCCGATCACAATGAGCCTCATTTTCATACCCATTCTCATTTATATTTTCATTTCGAAACGAACGGTTTCGTAACTATTCACCTGAAACAAATTAAAATCAGTAAAAACAATATTTTACCTAATTGATCTTAGTATCGCAGCCCTGATAGGGCTGAATGTGATTAGCTCCCAATTGCAATTGGGGGGAAGAGAACAGAAAATTTGCCAACCCTGAAGGGGCTGAATATCAGCAATTAATTTATTTCAACTCTTCTACCGGAGTTGCCTGAATCCATTGATTTCCCCCGCGCTTAACCCGGAGTAATGATTTTTAAACCTTTCAGACTAAATAAAAAATTGGGTGCTGCTTTTATTCCATACTTTCACATTTTCGAATAATGAAATAGGTAATGTTACCCTAAATTTTAAACTTTTGAATTGAATAGTTACATTGTTACATAATATTTAACTAACTGATATTCTAACTATTAATATAAAAATCAGAAAGTAGATCCAAGTTGATTTCCATTCTGAGTCTTCATATAAAAATAAATCTCCCGTGAAATGGATTTTTGTAGTTTTGCCCTGTGAAAATATTCTGTAAAGAGAAATGGAATTTGCCGGCAGATAGACCTTCACTACATTGGATTTTGAAAAATATTCAGCATTGAATAAAGATACCATCATAGTTTTTGCCCAATTCAATACCCAGTTTTATACAAAAACAAACCCTCCCTTCGATATATGAGTAGTACTAGTAATAAACAGGTCGTAACCGGCACCACACTGTTAGTAGCATTAGGCGTAGTGTATGGTGATCTGGGGACATCGCCCCTGTACGTGATGAAAGCGGTCATCGGTGCTTCACCTATCAATCAGACACTGGTCTATGGCGGTATCAGCAGTGTCTTCTGGACATTGACCTTACTTACGACCATAAAATATGTGTTACTTACATTGAGAGCAGACAACAAGGGTGAAGGTGGTATTTTCTCGCTGTATGCACTGATACGGAGACATGCAGCCTGGCTGATCATACCAGCTATGATTGGTGGCTGTGCCTTGCTGGCGGATGGTCTGATCACACCATCGATCTCCATCACGTCGGCAGTAGAAGGACTAATATTGTTGAATCCGGATATACCTGTCGTGCCTATCACGCTTACAATCATCACCATACTATTTTTGATCCAAAGCTTTGGCACCAAGATAGTAGGTCGATTATTCGGTCCATTCATGTTAGTCTGGTTTATCACCTTAGGGGTGCTGGGTATAATTTCTATAACCCAGCATCCACAGATTCTGATAGCAATCAATCCCTATTATGCCTACGATCTTATCGTTAATTATCCGGGTGGATTCTGGCTCTTGGGTGCCATCTTTCTTTGTTGTACCGGAGCAGAGGCTCTCTATGCTGATCTGGGTCATTGTGGCTTGAAGAATATCAGGATTAGTTGGTTTTTTGTCAAGATCACACTGGTACTCAATTATTTCGGTCAGGGTGCCTGGCTGATGACGAAGGCCGGTGAGACACTGGATCGAAATCCATTTTTTGGCATCATGCCGGAATGGTTTCTGATCTTTGGAATCATTATCGCCACAATTGCTGCTATCATCGCCAGTCAGGCCTTAATCAGCGGATCTTTTTCATTGATTAGTGAAGCCATCCGGCTCAATCTGTGGCCAAAAGTAAAAATACTGTACCCCTCTGATCTGAAAGGGCAGTTATATATCCCCAGTATCAATACTTTACTCTGGGCGGGATGCATGAGTGTCACACTCTATTTCAAAAACTCATCCAACATGGAAGCTGCCTATGGTCTGGCGATTACTGTTGCCATGGCAGCCACCACCATTCTCATGGCTTACTATCTGTATTCAAAGACAAAATCAAAACTGCTTATCGCCTTTTTTGTCCTGATATATGCTTTGGTAGAGGGTTCATTCCTTATAGCTAATTTAGTCAAATTTCCACATGGTGGATGGGTTACAGTATTGATTGGCATTTTGATTTTATTTGTCATGTACATCTGGATCAATGCTTACAATATTAAACGAAGATTAAAAGATGAAGTACTCATCGATGAGTATCTACCGGCATTAATTGAATTAAGTGCTGATGAATCCATCCCTAAATATGCGACTCACTTGGTCTTCATGTCGCACACAGCAAGACCATTTACTATAGAATCGAAAGCGATCTATTCCATTTTTCAAAAAAGACCAAAACGAGCTGATATTTATTGGTTTATCGATGTAGAAATCACTGATGAACCTTATACGATGGAATATAGCACCCGGGTACTGGCGGGTGATGATGTCATCATGATCAATTTCTATCTGGGATTCAAAGTCCAGCCCAGAATCAATGTTTTCTTTAGAAAAGTAGTAGAGAATATGATCCAAAAAGGTAAGGTGGACATTACCAGCCGATATGAATCGCTTCGAAGACAAGAACGGGTCGGCGACTTCCGCTTTGTAGTGCTCGAAAAATTCCTGTCCTATGAAAATGATTTACCCATCAAGGAAAAGAAAATCATGGAATGGTACTTCTTTATCAAGAACTTCACCAGTTCAGAAAGAGAATGGTTTGGTCTGGATACCAGCTCAGTAAAAATTGAAAAAGTGCCTATGGTCATCAAGCCGGTTGAGATCGTCGATCTGAAGGAAGTAGCCCGGTTTAATTGATTTCGTATATAAGATCGATAGAGGAATTACAAAAGGACTGAAATCAATAAATATTACAATCTTTTTACACTGAAAAGTGGGTAATTCTTAATTTTATTGCTGAATGTTGGCAGTATTGCTTATCTTTGCAATTCTGTTCCAGAGTATTTTACTTCTATGCAATAATAGTCTGGAATATTAACAACAATATATTACAAAAATTCATATAATTAAATCTTATTTTTTTATGCAGTTTAAATATTTCTTTTTCCTTCTCATAGGAGCGTTGGTCTTATCATCCTGTACATCATCTAAAAAGTTAAAAGAATCTGAAGCAAGGTACAAGAAGCTGAGTGATCAGTATGTCTTACTGGAAGCCAGCAAGAAAGATTGTACCACAGCAAAAGATGAACTGGAGCGGCAAAAGCAGTCTCTTGAGAAAGACAATGATTTTCTGAAAAAACAAATTGAATTTTTGAAGTCTAATAATGAATCAGCTTTAAGTCAATTAAAAGACCTTTCAGTAATCTCTGCATCACAGGCAGAAAGTATTAATAAATCATTGGAGAATATCGGCGCAAAAGATAATTATATCCGTACTATCCAACAAGCGGCAGCTCGTAAGGATTCACTGAATATGCGTCTGGTGATGAACCTCAAAGGCGCCATTGGCAATATGAGCGACGAAGATGTCCAGATTAAAGTGGACAAGAGCGCCGTCATGATTACGCTTTCTGATAAGATGCTGTTCAAGAGTGGCAGTTATAAGATCAGTGACAAAGCTTCTGAAGTTCTGGGTAAAGTAGCTCAGATTTTGAATGCACATAATGATCTGGATATCCTGATCGAAGGTAATACCGATAACGTGCCTATCAAAAACTCATGTATAGCAGACAATTGGGATCTTAGTGTACTCCGTGCCACTGCGATTACCCGGGTATTGCAAACCAAATATAATATCGACCCGAAGCGTATCACTGCCGGTGGCCGCGGTCAATATATGCCACTGACAACCAATGATACTGAAGAAGGCAAATCAATCAACAGACGCACACGTATTATCGTGATGCCTCAGTTGGATCAATTCTTCAAACTTCTCGAACCGAAATAAAAGTAGCCTTTTCATAGCAAAAAGCCTCTGTATTAATCAGAGGCTTTTTTATTGGTTTTCCATTAATTTCTTCGCTATCCGGTATTGTTTTTTCAATACTCCACTAATGAGATCAAATAGTTCCAGCACAATGATAAAGTCCCCATCCATCTTGTCTCCCGGAGATTGAATGTCATCGTCACTCTTAATTTCAGATGGACTCAAATCAATAAATTTCTGCGCATTACTCTTTACATCCAGGACGTGAATTATATCGTCAAATTGCGGCAAAATGCGTTCTTGCCAACTTTGAATATTCAGTGAACTGTAATCCCGTCCATTCCTGGAATATACTGACAATGACGCTATATAGGCAGAAAGCGTATTGGCTGTGGAGACCATAGAATGGATATACTCCAGATTTTTTCTTTTCTCTTTGGGGTCCGAAAGAATTTTTTGAAAATTATCGGATAAATTAGCTAATTCCACCAGGGCATTTTTTCGTGCCATCTTAAAAGAATGCACATCCGACTTACCTTTTTTCGCCAGGACTGAAAAGACAGCTTCTAAATATACTTTATTCGCCTTCAGATATTTTATGATCAGCGGTGGGGTCTGTGTATGCTCCCAGACCGGTAAAATCAGGTATGCCGAAATCCAGGCTATTACCCCGCCGATTAATGTATCCACCAGTCGATCTTTAATGAGTGCATCCGTGTTCCCATAACCGACAAAATGAAAAGTGATAAACAAATAAATCGTCATAAAAAACACAGCGATAAAATACCGGCTGCTGAGAAAGGTATAAGTAAGTAGCAATGACACGATGAACACTGAAAATAAGATAATATCATTGTCTGTCGCAAACAGCAACAGAAATGATACACCACCGCCCAGAAATGTACCGGCTAATCTCAGACGATTGCGACTCTTAGTGATACTATAAGCCGGTTTAAGTATAGCAATGGTAGCAATCAATATCCAATAAGTATGCCCGGCCGGGAAATAAACCAATAAAGGTATGAGGTATCCCATCAGAAGTGCAAGTGTCATCCGCAGTGCATGGCGAAAATGTTGGGACTCCAGTGTGAGATTAGCAGTGAGGATTTTCAGCGCAATCCTTTCCTGTTTGGGAATAAACTTTTCGAGATCCAGTCCGGCTGACAATGAACCTACCCATTGCAAATTATAGGATGCCACACGTTCGAGCCGGAGAATCTTTGAATAAACATCATGGATTGTAAAACTCACCTGTTCCAGCATAAATAAATTCGGATCATCCGATTCCAGTCGCATTGCTTCGCAGGCAGTTTTCACTGCTGACACGCTTTCTTTTACTTCTTTCATTGGATCAGGAGCCCGCCCTGCCTGAACTGCCAATCCTATTTGAATTAGTTGTCCAGACAATGACAAAATACTTTGCTCGATCACTCCCATCACAGGCTTCCCGGCATAGTGGGACTTGATCTTCTCATAATCATGAAGTGAAGTAATCAAATATTCATACAGATCAATGCTTTCAAGAAATAGCATCATCAGGAGGCGACCATTCGCTGTTGATTCATTGACGATACGTCGAGTCTGAAATAATACTTCCCGCAGGTTTTCTTGTTGGTTTTTTATACTTACCTGCATTGGTATCAATTCGTCAAAAACCGCCTCTACATTCACATCTCCACGATAGAACTGCGACCTGACTTTCAGGTATTCACCCATTTCCATGATACATTCACCCAGCATTTGTCGCGCCAGATGATAAGGTTGGATTCTGTCTGTGATTAAAAACACAATAATATACCAAAGGCCACCCAGGGCTAAGGTCAGTGCAGAAATGACCGCCCCGTTGCTTACCGTATGACCATTGAGGTAAATGGCAAAAATGATAAGGCACAATACACCCACTGAGGATAGTCGGCTTCCATAAATACCAATAAGTGAAAAAAATAGCCCAAAAATGACCAATTCGATCAATATAAGTATGGGATAGGGTGCCGAAAGGCCGGTAATAAATGCAACCAGAAAATACAGTACAAAAGCAATCATTAAGGTATTGAGTCTGCGAACTACCGGGCCCGGCTGATCAATACTTCCCATGAAAGCAACGCCCAGTGGAAATACATAATATTTGCCCAAAACACCGAAATAGAAGAGTATAATTGCAGGCAAGACAATAGCAATGGTAAGCCTTGTACCTGCATACAGATACCGACTGGTCATCAATTTCTTTATTTCGATGGCTGTATTCATATTAATACTCTACCAATGCTGTCTGAACTCTGGTCTGGAAAATAACAAACACAGGGATTTAACTCAGGATGTCAAAATATGAACCGAAATTAACTGAATTTTAAATTAATTTCAGTTTCGGTAATAAATAATTCTCTCCTTTCAATTCCAAACTTTCTCTTTTTGGGAAATGATAAATCTATCCAGTTTGACCCAGCTTACGAAATGGATGATTTGCACACTAATAATTACTTGAAATATCTATTTTTGCACCCTTATTCGTAGATCATGACAGAATTAAGTTTGATAGATAACCGGTATATGATTGGAGGGGTTTCATTAACAGATCTGGCACAGGAATTCGGTACGCCACTCTACGTATATCATGCAGAAAAAATTATAAAACAATACAATCGTTTGAAACAGGCCTTTAGTGGCGCTGATGTCAAAATTAAATATGCACTGAAGGCACTAAACAATATACATATTCTGCGTTTACTCAAAGAACAGGGAAGTGGCTTAGATGCCGTATCGATCTACGAAGTAGGACTCGGGCTGAAAGCGGGTTTTACTCCGGAGGATATACTATTTACCCCAAACTGTGTTTCTATCCAGGAGATACAGATGGCGGTCGATGCCGGTGTAAAAATTAATATCGATAATCTATCCATACTGGAGCAATTTGGCAATATATATGGCAGCTCAGTGCCTGTTTGTGTCCGCATCAATCCGCACATCATGGCAGGTGGTCATCATAAGATTTCCACCGGACATATCGATTCTAAATTTGGTATTTCTATTTATCAGATGCGTCATCTGCATCGGATCATCAAGAACTACGGGCTTCATATCACAGGGCTTCACATGCACACCGGTTCGGACATACTGGATGCACAAGTCTTCCTGCAGGGTGCAGAGCTCATGTTTGAAGTCATTCCTGAGTTTCCCGAACTGCAATTCATTGATTTCGGTAGCGGATTTAAAGTCTCATATCAGGAGGGGGATGTCACTACCAATGTAGAGGATCTTGGTCAACAGCTCTGTGCGCGTTTCGATAAGGTATGTACCACGTATGGTCGTCCACTGGAACTTTGGTTTGAGCCCGGTAAGTTTCTGGTTAGCGAGGCAGGATATCTTCTCGTAAGTACAAATGTGATTAAACAGACTACAGCTACGATTTTTGCCGGTGTAGATTCCGGTCAGAATCACTTGATCCGGCCTATGCTGTATGACGCCTATCACCACATCACTAATATATCTAATCCCCAGGGTACGACACGTATCTATTCAGTGGTAGGAAATATCTGTGAGACGGATACTTTCGGTTGGGACCGCAAGCTCAATGAGGTGCGCGAAGGCGACATCCTCTGTTTTTCCAATGCGGGTGCCTATGGCTATACCATGTCATCCAACTATAATGCCCGCCCTCGCCCGGCAGAGGTGTTGATACAGGAGGGGAATGCAAAACTAATCAGAAGACGTGAGACGCTGGATGATATGCTGGCGACGATCGTGAAATGATAGAATTAATGTCAAAGTAACTCTGGTTAAACTTATATAAATATAGTAAAATCCAAATTATGTCTTTCACTTTGTGGCGTTGACTGACCTGTCCCGTCGCTTCGGAGAACCTACCCCTGGCTTAGGGTAAGTTCTGATAAAGCTTCAATTTCTCATTTTTTTTAAAAACTCTGCACTTTCAACTATCAACTTTTCACTGCTTGCTTTCTCCCTTCTCCCTACTAAAATCAACGCTCAGCTTATCACTTCTTCTTCGGGATATTCTTCAGCACTTCCAGCAGGTAAGTCCAGAATTTCTGAACGGAAGAGATTTGCACGCGTTCATCCGGTGAGTGAGCGCCGTAGATATTGGGACCGAAAGAGATCATCTGCATCGCCGGATAGGGCGCACCGATGATGCCACACTCGAGACCGGCATGAATAGCATCGACGCGAGGCTCAGATTTAAACATCTTGCGGTAGATATCCTCCATTATTTTTATTATTGCAGCATCAGGCTTAGGTTCCCAGCCCGGATAATCACCTGAAGTGCTCACATGACCACCACAGAGCTCCAGTGCACCGGAAATCGCATTGACCAGGTCAAACTTTTCACTATCTACCGAACTACGGGTAAGATTTTGCACTTCGAAGCTGCCATCTTTCAATATCACTCGTGACACATTATTGGAAGTTTGTACCAGGCCCGCTATGCCCGGTGTCATACGATAAATGCCATTGGGGCAGGCATAGACAGCGCGCAGGAAAGCCTTGATAAACTCCCGGTGTGCGATATGGTCTGCGCTCTGATCTGACCCTTTGAGTGTGATATCTAAGGCAGCATCTGTCAATCTGAATTCAGATTTCAGTTTTTTCTTTTCTGCTGCGATAATCTTCTTAGCTGTCGCTTCATCATTGAGTAGGATGAGTGCTACTGACTCCCTCGGAATGGCATTGCGCAGGCTACCGCCATCGATAGACAGAATCCCGGTCTCAGTATTACTGACTAATTCAAACAAAACCCGGTTCATCACCTTATTGGCATTGGCTCTGCCCAAATGAATATCTACACCGGAGTGCCCGCCGGTCAGACCTGACACCTTCAACTCATAGACTTTACCTTCAAAGGCAGGGACAAACTCATAGCCGCCCTGCGCTGTCACATCGATACCGCCGGCACAACCGATCGTCAGTTCATCATCGTCTTCAGTATCCAGATTGAGCATTATATTGCCCTTCAACCACCCTTTTTTCAGCGTCTTAGCGCCGGTCATACCGGTCTCCTCATCGATGGTGAAAAGCGCTTCCAGTGCCGGATGGGCAATATCTTTCGATGCCAATATGGTCATGATCGATGCTACACCGATGCCATTGTCAGCGCCGAGTGTAGTCTCCCGGGCTTTTACCCAGTCACCATCTACGTACATGTCAATACCTTCGCTATCAAAATCAAATTTCGAACTGCTGTTCTTCTGATGTACCATGTCGAGGTGGCTCTGGAGAATAACTGTCTCTCGACCACTCATACCTTTAGTCGCCGGTTTACGAATCAATACATTCAGATTCTTGTCTTGTTGTGTTTCGAGACCCAATGATTCACCAAAGGCTTTGATATAATCAGAGATCCTCTCTTCTTTCTTTGATGCACGGGGTACAGCATTGATCTCATCAAAATGTTTCCATATACCCTCAGGCTTCAACTTACGCACCGCTTTATTCATCGCTTTAACTTTTATTTTACTTTATAAATAGCACTCATCCGGGAATGTTCATTGGAATGGAGAATTATTAGAAGGCAGGATAAGAATGTATGTCAGCAGATCTGCAAATAAACGTAGTAATTATTCGACTTGTAACTATTCCCCTGGCGTAGGCTGGAGCCTACGCCGAACATACAGTTAGTTAAAAAGTTAATTTAAGCTAAGCTTAAATTAACTTTTTAACTTTGTCCACCGCTAAGTGTAGGCTCCAGCCTACGCCAAGGGTCGTAATTATCATGAATTGTTTATTCCCTGATATCATTTTTGATTCAATATTTACAATAAGTTTATCTTAGTGAAAATTACTGAACATGGGTGTACTCGCCAGACTGGATTATCTCGTATTCTTGCTTTACTTTATTGCAATTGTCTTTTACGGTTTGTGGATTTACCGAAGAAAACGAAGAGAGCAACAAACCTCTTCCTCCTTTTTTCTCGCTGAAGGACAGCTCACCTGGTGGGCAATCGGTGCATCTTTGATCGCATCCAATATTTCTGCCGAGCAGTTTATCGGCATGAGTGGCAACGGCTTCCGCCTGGGACTGGCTATCTCCGCTTACGAGTGGATAGCTGCAGTCTCACTCATTATCGTAGCCGCATTCTTTATGCCTATCTACCTACGAAATAAGATTTTTACTATGCCGCAGTTTCTGAAAGAGCGTTTCAATGGCACAGTGGCGATGATCATGGCTATTTTCTGGCTGTTTCTTTATGTTTTTGTCAATCTCACTTCTATATTATACTTAGGCACCATCGCGATCAATAACCTGACCGGTGACGTTGCTTTTCACTGGATCATGATCGGTCTGGGCTTATTTGCACTTTTCATCACTTTAGGCGGAATGAAGGTAATCGGATATACGGATGTGATTCAGGTACTCGTACTGATCATCGGTGGCTTGATAACTACCTATATTGCACTCAGTGTAGTCGGTGAGAAATTTGGAGGTGGATCCAATGCCCATGCGGGTTTTAGCTATTTACTTTCAGCTGCACCGGATCATTTTCACATGATTTTTGCCAAACCCGGACCCGAATCTTCAGCCAAACAAATCAGTGATTACAGCAGCCTCCCGGGACTGGCTATGATGGCCGGTGGTATGTGGATCGCTAACCTCAACTATTGGGGATGCAATCAATACATCACACAGCGGGCACTGGGTGCTGATCTGAAGACTGCGCGGTCAGGAATATTATTTGCGGCATTCCTGAAGCTATTAATGCCTGTATTAGTAGTCATTCCCGGTATAGCCGCCTTTGTTTTGTACCAGCATGGTGCCATAGATCAACTGATGCAGACAGACGGCGTATTCAGAGAAGACAATGCTTATTCCGCGGCACTTTCCTTCCTGCCTACAGGACTGAAAGGTCTGTCAATGGCCGCACTGACCGCGGCTATAGTCGCTTCGCTGGCAGGTAAAGCCAATAGTATTTCAACGATATTTACCCTTGACATTTATAAAAAGTACCTCAATCCCAGCGCTTCTGAGCAAAAACAGATCTGGATAGGCCGGATTGTCGTAATCATATCCATCATCATTGCCATTATAGTCAACTGGCAGGATAGTCTGGGTATAGGTGGAAAGGGCGGTTTCGAATTTATTCAGAAATATACCGGTTATATTTCCCCAGCTATTTTTCCGGTATTTTTATTAGGTTTTTTCTGGAAGCGAACTACCTCAGCCGGCGCAATGGCCGGGATCATCGGTGGAGTAATCTTTGCAGTGATCTTTGACCGATTCCTGCCGGGATGGATGGGTCACGAGACCTTGCTCTACACCGCATATCCCGATGGCAATGGCAGATACGGCATTCCATTTATGATACAGATGGGTTGGGTATTTTTCTTCACGATGCTATTAATCATCGTGGTGAGTCTGATTGATAAAAAAGGGGTAAATAAATTAAAGGGTCTGGATATTGATGCAAAAGACTTTAATATGTCCTCCGGCCATTGGGTGATGAGTGTGATTATACTCATGATCGTATTAGCATTGTATATTCGCTTCTGGTAAAATAAATGAAATGACTGAAGAAAAGATCGAAAGATATGCAGATCTGCTATTGGCCTATTGTATGGAAGTAAAAGCCGGAGAGAGACTTTTGGTCAGTACTACTACACTGGCTGAACCTCTGGTGAATGAATTGTACAGACAATGTCAGCAGCAAGGAGTAGTA
This sequence comes from uncultured Saprospiraceae bacterium, assembly GCA_964525915.1. Lineage (GTDB taxonomy): Bacteria > Bacteroidota > Bacteroidia > Chitinophagales > Saprospiraceae > Parvibacillus. The sequence goes on from CAZGKN010000007.1 coordinate 30,459, forward strand.
ATGGATGTATTGTTTGATTTCGAAAAAAAACAATCTTACTTCAACACCTACGCACATGAGGCTCAGGCAAGATATGTATCTGAAACATTCCTGCGAGCGATGCAGGAATTCGAATGTTATCTGGTCATCAGAGCACCATATCTACAATCTACAGCAGCCTTAGCTTCACCGGAAATAGCTGCAATCGCGGCACAAGCGCGAAAGCCGGCGAATGACCTGTATTTTCAGCGAACAGCTACCCGCGAGCTGAAACGGAACCTCTGTCAGTTTCCCACTGCCCAGGGTGCAAAGGATGCTGGAATGACCCTCGAAGAATATACGCAATTTGTAGAAAATGCCTGTTTTCTCACTGAGGAAAATCCTGCGGATCAGTGGCGGCAAGTCAGGGCCAATCAACAACATATCGTCGATAAACTGAATAGTTGTACACAGTTTACCTATACCGGTCCGGGATTTTCGATTTCTTTCAACACTACCGGCAGAACATGGATCAACTCGGATGGTAAGACCAATATGCCCAGTGGTGAGGTTTATACCAGTCCGGTAGAAGACAGTGTCAATGGTAATATCCGTTTTTCCTTCCCGTCTATATATCAGGGATTTGCCCTGGAAGATGTGGAATTGACAGTAAAAGATGGATTAATCACCGCGTGGACCTGTAAGAATGATGCCCATGTGCTGGATGAAGTCTTTGCTATTCCGGGCGCACGCAGATTTGGTGAAGCGGCTATTGGTACAAACTACCGCATCAACCGCATCACGAAAAATATCTTATATGATGAGAAAATCGGTGGCTCAGTACACATGGCCATCGGGCAGAGCTATCTGCAGGCAGGAGGGAAAAACAGTTCGGCAATACACTGGGATATGATTTCTGACATGAAACAGGGTGGACAAATTCATGCAGATGGTGAGTTGGTGTATGAAAATGGAAAATTCTTGTTTTAAACCAAATATACCAATCGGAAAATGATTTGACCATTCAATATCCTTGTTTCACCCCTGCACCCCTAAATGGGACAAGAATATTTAATGGTCAAATCTTAGTCATTTTAGTATATATATCAGGGCGGATTTATTATCCGTATTGGTAAAAATGCGTGACGGATAGGAGCGGGCACAAGCGACGACAGGAGCGCAGTAAAGCGGATAGCCGGACCCGGTGCATTACCGGAATTATCTTGTGTTGAGGTAGCTGCACCGGGGCACGCCACAAGAAAAAAAGAAATGAGGTCGCTGATAATTCTATAAGCTATTCCAAATCAGGGATTCATAGTACAACCCGTTAAATTTTAAATTTGATTGCGTTTTTATTTCAACTTTGATCTGAGGATTTCGCTATCTTTACCCAGATAGAAATCCATGAACATTACGCTGTGAATCCGCTGAACTCTTACATCGATCTGACCTTATTGAAACCTACTACTACCCGTGCACATATAGAAGAATTGTGTGCGCAAGCGATACAAACGAATGTGTTTGCTGTTTGTGTGCCGGGATATTTCGTATCCAGATGCGCTACATTATTAGAAAATCATCCGACGAAAATCTGTACTGTAATCAGTTTTCCCTACGGCAATAGTGTATCGCAGGTAAAAGCAGAGGAAATCAGAAAAGCCATCGAGGAAGGCGCCAATGAGATCGACCTGGTCGTCAATATTTCCGCCATCAAGTCCGGTGACTGGAATTATGTGTCGAATGAACTGGATAGCCTGACCCGGCTGTGTCATATGCGCAATGTGCTGTGTAAATGTATTATCGAGGTGAAAGCGCTGACCCAGGCGGAGATCGGGCAGATTTGCGTTATTTGTGTAGATAAAGAAGTAGATTTCGTAAAAACCAGTACCGGCACCTATGGTGACCCGGTAAGCCCTGAGGATGTAGCTTACCTGCGTCAGATTTTGCCGGCTCACATGAAGATAAAAGCCAGTGGTGGCATACGGACCCGGGCTGAGGCGATAGCCATGATCGAGGCAGGTGCTGATCGTATAGGAACTTCTTCGGTCAAACTATTAAATGAAGATTGACGTTTATATCGTATCATGTATAGATATCTGCTCCTATTTTTTATATTTTTCACCCTACAGGGAAAGGCACAAACTGTAGAATTCAATATTGATGCAGACTGCAAAGCCAAATTAGATGCATACAATGCCGCATTGAAAGCTGAAAATCAGGTCAAAGTGTACAGGATTCAGTATGCGGTACTTTCTGACAGGATGGCCATGGAGTCTGAAATGAAAAAATTCACAAAGGCTTTTCCCTTATTTACCGACTGGCACCAGAAAGGACCTTATTACTATCTGAAAGCCGGTGCTTACTTGTCTAAACTGGATGCCTTTGGTGACATGCTGGCCATCAATAAAATCTATCCGGGCGCTATTTATATAGTGGAAAGTGTGAAAAAGCGCAGGTTACTTTAAGTACACTTATCTTTGAGCCGAATTTACTGAATGAATAAGTACGAAAGTGTAGAAAAAGGTAAGATTGACTGGATCACACTGGGCATCTATCTGGCGCTGGTTACTATTGGCTGGTTTATGATCTATGCAGTGAACCATGATCCTAAAAACTCAAGCCAGGGTATCAGCCTGACCAGCAATCCCGGCAAACAATTACTTTTCATTGCGATCGCCTTTTTCATACTATTTTTTATCATGGTGTTCAATAGTAAGGTCTGGCGGACCTTTGCCAATGGTTTCTATATCGGTGGGATTGTTTTATTGATCTTAGTGCTATTCCTGGGGAAAGTAGTAAATGGGCAGCGGGCCTGGTTTGATCTCGGCATTTTTTCCTTTCAACCTGCGGAATTGGCAAAGATAGGGACAGCACTGGCTTTATCAGACCTACTCAATGACTATAAGGTCAAATTATCCGACCCGCGATCTGCAGTAATCGCAATTTGTCTGGTGATGCTTCCGCCTTTCCTGATCATGTTTCAGCCGGATGCCGGATCAGCATTGGTTTTCTTTTCATTCTTTATCCTTATGTATAGAGAAGGTCTATCGCCTACATTGTATGTGATTGCACTTTCCTTTATTGCATTATTTATATGTTCACTGGCTTTCGGATTCCAGATCACACTCCTATTAATACTTATGCTGGCTTCCTTTGCCCTGGCTTATCAAATGAATATGCAAAACTGGATTCTGGCGCTGATCATAGCCTTTTCAGCGGGTGCGATCTTTGCTGCCATCAAGGGTTTTGGGCTTATTGCGACAGTTACCATGGGAGCAATGACATTGGTCTGGCTCATCCTGACTTTATTCAGAAAAAAGACTCAATTCACACTGATCATGTTGATTTTAGTACTCCTGAGTACCAGCCTGTCTTTTGGTTCGGAATTTGTCTTTCAGAATGTCCTGGAGCCACACCAGCAAGAGCGAATAAACGTATGGCTTCATCCGGAACGATGCGACCCCCGGGGATCACTCTACAATGTACTGCAATCAAAGATGGCCATCGGTTCGGGACAGTTGAGTGGCAAAGGCTTTTTAGGAGGGACCCTGACCAAGCTTAATTATGTTCCCGAGCAAACTACTGACTTCATCTTTTGTACTATCGGAGAGGAGCATGGTTTCATCGGAGCTTTCATAGTGATGGGATTATTTTTATTTCTAATCCTACGACTTACACTTTTGGCTGAGCGGCAAAGGATAAGATTTGCGCGCAATTATATCTGGTGCGTGGCCGGGATATTATTTTTCCATTATATCATCAATATAGGTATGACTATGGGATTGATTCCCATTATCGGAATACCACTCCCTTTTCTGTCCTATGGTGGATCTTCATTGATAGGATTTACGATATTATTGGGCATCGCCCTGAAATTAGACAGTCACCGCGTTAGAAATTAAGATATGACTACATCTCCATTCAGCCTGATACATACGGATACCCATTCCCGTGCACGCGCGGGCGAACTCAGGACAGCACATGGCAATATAACGACACCGGTTTTCATGCCGGTGGGCACACAGGGCACAGTAAAGGGAATACATCAGCGCGAACTCGCTACAGAAGTTCAGGCACGGATTATCCTGGGGAATAATTACCACTTGTATTTGCGACCGGGTCTGGAAGTCATCGCCGGGGCCGGTGGATTGCATAAATTTATTGGATGGGAAAGGCCGATTCTGACGGATAGTGGAGGCTATCAGGTGTTTTCACTGGCGGCCAGGCGGAAGATTACCGAGGAAGGCGTGAAGTTTCAATCTCATATCGATGGCAGCCGGCATCTCTTTACACCCGAAGGTGCTATGCAGATGCAATTGACTATTGGTGCAGACATTATCATGGCTTTTGATGAGTGTACACCTTATCCATGTGAGTATCGATATGCCCGGAACTCAATGGAGTTGACGCACCGATGGCTGGATCGTTGTATTCAATTTTTTGATCAGCAGGAAAGCACCCCATACGGATACCCGGTGATTCTAGCGCCTATCATCCAGGGCAGTACATACAAGGATTTACGGATTCAATCAGCCGAATATATTGCTTCAAAAGGCAGGCCACTCAATGCTATCGGCGGACTTTCCGTCGGTGAGCCGGCAGCAGAGATGTATGCGATGACAGAAGTAGTGACGAATATCTTACCTCAGGATGCAGCACGCTACCTGATGGGAGTAGGCACACCGGTTAATATACTTGAGAGCATCGCACTCGGGATTGATATGTTTGACTGTGTACTTCCCAGTCGGAATGCCCGCCACGGGCTGCTTTATACCTGGCAGGGAGTGATAAATATCCGCAACGAAAAATGGAAAAATGACTTTAGTCCCATTGATGAGACCAGTCGCTGCCATACCTCGCGTACGCATTCAAAAGCTTATCTGCGACACCTGTTACATAGCAGTGAACTGTTGGCTGCGCAAATAGCAACCTTGCATAATTTATCTTTTTATCTGGAATTGGTGGATGTAGCGAGAGAGAAGATACTGGATGATTCATTTACAGCCTGGAAGGCTGGTGTAGTGCCACTTTTGGATAGGAGATTATAAAGTATGTAACTATTCAGTTTAATTCAGATATAGCTCCTGTAAATAATTTAGAATATATTGTTTACTTGCCCTGAAAGGGCAAAATATAAATAGCCCCCAATGCAATTGGGGGTAAATCATTTACAAATCAACCAACCCTGAAAAGGGTTGAATTTATTCTTTATGTAGGTAGATTAACTGAATTTATAATTTGTCTCTCTTTTTTGCATAAACTTTACTACGATAAATTGTAACTATTCAGTTCAAAAGATTCAAATTTAAGGGGACATTATCTGTTTCATTAGTCGAAATTGTGATCGCATGGAATAAAAGCAGTACCCAATTTATTTATTTAGCCTGAATGGTTTAAAAATCATTATTCGGGTTACTCGGGAGAAATTAATAGATTCAGGCAACCCCGAGAGAGGAGTTATATAAATTAATTGCTGAAATTCAACCCTTTCAGGGTTGGCAAATATTCTTATCCCCCCCAATTGCATTGGGGGCTATTCACATTCAGCCCTATCAGGGCTGCGATACTAAGATTAATTAGGTAAAATATTGTTTTTACTGATTTAATTTGTTTGAGGTGAATAGTTACTAAAGTATTAATATTTACATTTAAAATAATTTTTTATTGAATAAACCGGTAAATTTCAGATGCGATTATCTCCGCTGCATTACCCGCACCAATACTTTTCTGATTAGATTCTGGAGGTAATGTATTTTTAGCTGCAATTAAAATTTTCTGCGAATCAGGGCCGGTGACGATACCTCTGCCTTCATTTACCACTTCGACCCATTCAGTTTGGGTGTCAATAATTATCACATAAATGTCATGATAATACGCTTCTTTTATCAGCCCACCAGAGTCGGTTATCACTTTACTTGAATTTTTTATCAAAGCTTGTGTCTCCCAAAAACCAATGGGTTCGATGGTTAAAATATTCGTCTCTGTTAAATAATGTTCTAATTTGAAATCCCTGATTGCCTTTGAAGTTCTGGGATGGACAGGAAAAATTACACGTCTGTCCAGGCGGATAAATGCATCTAAAATAGCGCACAGGTTTGCCTGATCATTGGTATTCAATGCGCGGTGACAGGTAGCGAAATAATATTCCCCCGGTGATAATTTCAGCTTTTCCAGAATGGTTTCAGCTTTATGGATTTTTCCCGAATGCTGACTTATCAGATCAAGGCCCGGATCGCCACTATAGACTATCTTACCTTTTTTTTGTTCGGCCTGAAGATTAGTTACTGCGGTCTGTGTAGGGCAAAAGTAAAGCGAAGCAACACTGTCAGTAATCAGCTTATTGACCTCTTCCGGGATGCCGAGACTGTACTCTCTGAGGCCGGATTCGATATGTGCCAGTGGGATTTGGAGGATTGCAGCACTAATCGCAGCCGCTGCAGTTGAGTTTGTATCACCCACTACTACTGCCAGATCTGGTTTGATTTTCCGAAACTCTTCGCTTAGTTTTGATATAATCTGTGAAAACTGATAATCCGGTGTTCCACTCCCCACTGATAAATTAATATCGGGTGCTGGTATTTGTAACTCATTGAAGAAAATTCCGGATAAATTCTCATCATAGTGTTGTCCGGTGTGAATAAATGTAATATCCAGATCATTAAATGCTTTCAGCGCTCTGAGTACCGGAGCCAGTTTGATAAACTGGGGTCTGGCCCCACCAATGACACAAACTTTCTTCCTCTTCAATTCAAATAGCTCATTAGTGGTTGCAATAAATGGTGTGTCGAATACTTCCGGTACAATATTTCTCGGTTCATCTTCCGGGAGTTCCTTCCGGTCTGAAGCCACTCATTATATTCACGCGCTATAAAATTCGCTATTGCTGCACCTTCAATTGAATCGTCTGATACACACATTCCGGCATTCAATTCATTAATCATCTCTGACAGAATCGGGTCATTCTGCCCTTTGACAATGGCCAGTACAGGAGATCCCGCTTCCAGATATTCGACTAATTTACCGGTCAGCACACCCTGTAGTTTATCCGATGAAATCGTGAGCAGGACATTAATGTTGGCTTGTCTTTGTAGCTTAATTGTGTCTTCACTATTTACTAATCCCTTATTAATAAATATTTCCTTACAATTATATTTGTTGCTTAATGCCTCCCACTCACCGGAGTCTTTACCTGCATAAATTATACGCACTGATTTATTATCTATCTTGCCCGCTTCAATTAAATGTTTTACCGCCTGAAACAATGGTTCAGCATTCCGTTCATTCAGGAACATAGAACCCGTGTACACTATTGTAAAATAAGGATAGGGCACCGGATTAATTTGTACTAAATTAATATCTACACCATTAGGAATAGCAATTGTATTGGGATTATACCGCTTGAGTGCGTTTGCAAATGGCGCAGAAATAGAAATTAAAACATCTGCTGATGCAAATATCCTGGTGTAGATTCGTTGGTGTAATTTCGGGAAGAACTGTTGTTTGTAGTGTGGATCGACAATTAGATCTCTGAAATCTGCAATCCACACGAGCCCAGGAAACGATCGCTTAAGTGCCCGGGCGACCAAATGATCTGTAGCCGGTCTGTATGAGGAATAAATATGGGTAAATTGTCGGGATTTTATCAGTGATTTAGCTTTCAGGTAATTTTTATACATATAAATACCACCACCTTCGCCAAAAAGAATATTAAAAGGTATGGTATTTAAAATTTTGATAAAAAAATGGCTAACGTTATTCTTCTTCAGTGCCTCCGGAACAGTTCCTGTGGATGTAGTTTTCCTTAAAAAGTAGCGATAATCCAGTGGATTAATCTCCGTTATTTTTTCGGAATACTCCCGATTTTTTTTCTTACTGGTGATAATATGGTAATCAGAAAAAGCATCCTTGATAGTGTCCGACAACCTGAAATTTCGTTTTGGTGCAGTACCATACTCAGGTGGATAATTATATAATAGAAAAAGGATTTTCTTGTCAGACATTCAATGCTAAACCGTCTATTAATTGCATCAGTTGAGAGGTAACTACCTTGTCACTGAAGTCAGATGCTACTTTCTCCCGGCCATCCGGTAATAAATAAAATTTCTCTATACGATCCGCCAGTGCATTGAAGTCTTTCACCGGTACTAAATATCCATTTACTCCTTCTTCTACTAATGTGTTACATCCACTGGTTTCACAGGTGATGATTGGCTTTTCCATTGCCATTGCCTCTGTCAATGCTCTGGACAATCCCTCTCTGTATGAAGGGAGCACCACACAGTCAGACTTTGCGATGATTGGGCGTACATCGCGTACATGCCCGAAATATTTTATTATCCCGGACTCGACCCATTCATACAAAGATTCATACCGGATAGAAGTAGGATTCCCTTCATCCACCTCACCGGCTACCCAAAACTCAACATCCGGATATTTTGATTTGACGGACTTTGCCGCTTCTATAAACTCAACTATACCCTTATCATAGATCAGACGGGACACAAAGCTAAAAATAACTTTATTTTCTTTTTGTTGGACATCCTCCATGGGCTTGAAGTACTCCAGATTGATTCCACATCCATTGACTGCAAATGCATTCTTATCATCCACAAATCCTTCACTGATGAATTGATCCTTGTCTTCAACATTCTCAAATACAACCAAATCAGCTTTTACCAGAGATTTTTTGTATATTTTTCGAATCAGTGTATTAATCCAATTCTCATGCAGGAATACATAACCTAATCCTGTCACGATACAAACAGACGGAATGCCAATCTTTTTTGCAGCCCAATTACCGTATAAATTTGGTTTAATGGTATATTGGATGATTAAATCCGGATTGACAGATTCATATATTTGTTTTAATTCCCGGTATAATCCTATTTCTTTCAGTGGATTAATACTTTTCCTATCCAGGTATTTCAGCGGAATATGTGGAACATTAATTTGGGCTAATAATAAGGGAAGATATTGATCCTCCGGTGATAAGAGCACCACTTCATAGCCTCTGGCAATTAAAGTATCAATCAGATTCATTCTGAAGTTGAAAAAATTCCAGGTAGAATTTGCAACTAAAAGTATTTTTTTTCTCCGGGCCTGAGCCATTCTACTACACTATTTTATAGTGAGAATTACTGATTCTCTCTCTGAGTTGTTTGATATCCTGCTCCTTATCTTTCGGATAGATGAGTACTACATCATCTTCTACGATGACTATCAGATCACTCAGATCACGTAATATTACGACTTTTTCTGTTTGATTTTTAATAATTGAATTTTTAACATTCTCCAGCAATACATGTTGTGCGATAATGGCATTACCATTCTGATCTTTCTCCATCTCATGATGTAGCGAGGCCCAGGTACCCAGATCAGACCATCCGATATCTGCCGGGATCGTATATACATCGGAAGATTTTTCCATAATAGCATAATCGATGGAAATATTTTGTGTAGCCGGATAGCTTTGCTTTAGAAATTCATTCTGCTGTTCTGTCGGCAAAGCCAACATTGGTGACAATAATGAATACATATCGGTAGCAAATTCCTTATATGCTGTTAATAGTGTCTTAGCTTTCACAAAAAACATGCCTGCATTCCACAAATAATCTCCGGATTCCAAAAATGTCTGTGCTTTTTCAGCATCCGGTTTCTCATAGAAGCGGATCACCCGTTTACAAGCAGCGTTTTCATTCTTTTCGAAATGTATATACCCATAACCCGTATCCGGTCGGGATGGTTGTATCCCAAGTGTAACAATTGCTTCATTCGTAGCTGCGAAATCAAAAGCTTGCAAGCACAGCCGCATATATTCCCGTTCTTTCAGTATCAGGTGATCAGAAGGTACAAATCCGATAATGGCATCAGGATTGTCCTTATAAATCTTTAGGGTAGTGTATAATATGCAAGGCGCAGTATTATTTCGACTCGGTTCTCCCAATATATTCTCAACAGGCATTTCCGGCAACTCACTGTGTACCAATCTGGAATAGGCAGCATTGGTCACACAATACATATTTTTAGCCGGAATAGAATCAGCAAACCGGTCATAAGTCATTTGAATCAGTGATTTTCCGATACCGAGCATGTCCAGAAACTGTTTCGGCTTGTGCTCACGACTCGAAGGCCAGAACCGGCTGCCCACTCCTCCTGCCATAATGGCTATATAGTAGTTTTGCATTATTTTTTAATTAAATTAAAAATTAATATTCTCAGTTGCGTTTGCAGTTACAATAGTGACTATGTTAAAAATATAGGACTTCTAATCGCATTAAATTTAAATTGCTCTCCTGCACAGGACATATCTACAACATCAATCTTCCTGATTGTCGGCACCAATAAAATATCCTCGTTTATCCGAACAAATGTATCTCTTGAAGGTTCCACCTGCCACATTACTCCGATATCAATGTCTGAATTATGTTTATCTGTCCCTGTAGAAAACGAAGCAAACACGAATAATACTGCACCCTTTTTGCTATATTTAAGTGCAATTTTCTCCAATGCATCTATTACACGTGCAGGCAATCTCTCGCGCAGATAATTTATCCCTTTTATATTTATTTGACTCATCGACAAATCACATTCTTATACTAAAGATAGGAAAATTCATCTTCACATCATTTGGTACTAATACCAATCTATTCCTTTCAACCCTGCATACACATCTTTCAGGCCTTCTTCCAACGAAATAGATGGCGACCATTGCCTGTTCTTCAGAATGTTTACATCCATTAATTTTATAGGTGTACCATCCGGCTTGTCTGTATTGAAAATAAAAGCGCCTTGATACCCAACAATGGTTTTAATCAATTCTGCCAATTCCCGGATGCTGATATCTTCGCCTACACCGACATTGACAAATTGCTTTTCATCATAATTGTGCATCAGATAAAAACAGGCATCCGCCAGATCATCAACGTGAAGAAATTCCCTCCGGGGATTGCCACTACCCCATATCTCAACCGTTGGTTCGCTTTGTTTCTTTGCGGTATGTATCTTTCGGATAAGTGCCGGTATGACATGCGACTTCTCCAGGTCATAATTATCGCCCGGACCATAGAGGTTGGTCGGCATGGCGGAGATAAAATTACAGCCATACTGATCCCTATATGCTTCACACAGTTTGATGCCGGCTATCTTGGCGATGGCATAAGGTTCATTAGTCGGCTCGAGCAGACCGGTCAACAAATACTCTTCCCTGAGCGGTTGTGGTGCGAGTTTAGGATAAATACAGGAACTACCCAGGAATAATAATTTCTCTACGCCGTTTTGATAAGCAGCATGAATTACATTAGCTTCAATCATCAAATTGTCATACAGAAATTCAGCCCGATAGACATTATTGGCCTGGATTCCACCAACTTTTGCTGCTGCTAAGAAAACTAATTCCGGTTTTTCTTTTTCGAAAAAAGCATTTACAGCTGCCTGATCCCGAAGATCCAATTCTTTGCTTCCCGGAGTAATCAGGTTATTAAATCCGGTAGCTCTTAACTTACGAACGATTGCCGAGCCGACCATTCCATTGGCTCCGGCGACGTATATTTTGGAGGTTTTAATCATTGTTGGACTTTAGACTTTGGTTTTTGGGCTTTGGTAAATAACATTCAGATTTTTTGAATTTACATATTCGTCTTTCATTATTGATTTATTATCAGTTTTATTCTCTAATACTACTTTTAAGGGCATTTAATCTTTTTTGGATAATAGTTAATCTTTCAAGTACATTTTTAAATAAATCAGCATGAATAAAGTTTAAATTCTTAGATATTTCTAACTGTGTTTCTAACTCAAACGAAGAGCCCAATGCAATCTCTATGAATCTGGAATATTCTTTTCCAGAACTACGACTGCTTCCCTCAGCAAGGTTTGATGGTATTGACACTGCACATCTGTTGATCTGAGAAACTAATCCATATATCTCATCTGTGGGAAAACTCCTTGTAATAGAATATATCTCAGTAACAAACTTGATAGATTCCTGCCATACTTCTAAATTCCTGAAATTTCGCATAATTTAATATTTATTAATTCAAATAACCCTAAAGACCAAACCCTAAAGACCAAAGACCAAAACCCAAAGACCAAAGCCCAAAGTCCTACTCATACTGATTCGTCCCGGCAAAGCCTTCCTCGCGCAATAAACGTTCTCTCTTAAACAAATCTACATCAGCAGCAACCATCTCCTCGACCAACATTTTCAAATCATACTTTGGTTTCCAGCCTAATTTAGTTTGTGCTTTTGTCGGATCCCCGATGAGCAGATCCACTTCTGTCGGTCGGTAATAACGAGGATCGACGGCCACCACTTCTTGCCCTATCGCTACCGGATAGTCTGGATTGGAGGAAGCTGTGACTATGGCTGTCTCTCCAGCGCCCTGACCTTTGAAATCCAGCGTAACACCTATTTCGCCGAATGCCATCCGGATAAAATCCCGTACCGGAGTAGTGACTCCGGTGGCAATGACAAAGTCTTCCGGTTTTTCCTGTTGCAGTATCAGATACATCGCCTCTACATAATCCCGGGCATGTCCCCAGTCACGACGTGCATCCATGTTGCCCATGTAAATCTTATCCTGCAAGCCTAAGGCTATTTTGGCTACACCACGGGTAATCTTGCGTGTCACAAAGGTCTCACCACGCAGCGGGCTTTCATGATTGAACAGGATACCATTGCAGGCAAACATGTTATAGGCTTCCCGATAGTTGACTGTGATCCAGTAAGCGTACAACTTCGCTACAGCATAGGGCGAGCGTGGATAGAAAGGGGTAGTCTCGCTTTGTGGTACTGCTTGGACTAAGCCATACAATTCAGAAGTTGAGGCCTGATAAATTTTCGTCTTCCCGACCATTCCCAATAATCTGATTGCTTCGAGAAGACGCAGTGTCCCTATACCATCGGCATTAGCTGTATATTCCGGCTCTTCAAAACTGACATGAACGTGGCTCATCGCCGCGAGATTGTATATCTCATCCGGTTGAGTCTCCTGGATGATCCGGATCAGATTAGACGAGTCAGTCAGATCGCCATAGTGCAACTTCATGCGTACATTCTTCTCATGTGGATCCTGATACAGATGGTCTATTCTGTCGGTATTGATCAGGGAAGAACGGCGCTTGATACCATGAACCATATATCCTTTAGACAGTAACAATTCTGCCAGATAAGCTCCATCCTGACCGGTTATTCCGGTGATTAATGCTGTTTTTGACATTTAATCTTAATTTTATTTTAAATATATTTATTTTTTATCTCAACTTTTCCCGACTGAGCAAAGTGAACGTCGGGAGAGGTCACGAAGGTTATTTATATGGCTCTGTGCACCCTGTGTTCCAATCTCTGTGCTCTCTGTGCTCAATCCTCTCTTTTTTTATCACAGAGGTTACGGAGGCTTATCACAGAGGTCACGGAGATTATTTACATGGCTCTGTGTTCTCTGTGTTCAGATCTCTGTGTTCCAATCTCTGTGTTCTCTGTGCTCAATCATCTCTTTTTCAACACAGAGGTCACGGAGGTGTATCACAGAGGTCACGGAGATTATTTACATGGCTCTGTGTTCTCTGTGTTCAGATCTCTGTGTTCCAATCTCTGTGTTCTCTGTGCTCAATCATCTCTTTTTCAACACAGAGGTCACGGAGGTGTATCACAGAGGTCACGGAGGTTATTTACATGGCTCTGTGCACCCTGTGTTCCAATTCTCTATGCTCTCTGTGTTCAATTCAAGGGAATCTACAACTCACCATTTATCACTCTGGTGATCCCTTGTTTTAAAAACTTAACATGAAAGTTCAGCAAGAGCCCCAATTTTTTATCGGCTAACTTTAAATAAGATAATAACTGAGCCTTGTGGACCGGAAGTATATTTTCTATCGCCTTGAGTTCCAGGATTATTTTATCTTCTACAATTATATCTGCAAAATATCCATTCTTTATCTCAAGATCCTTGAAGGTTACATCAATCGGTACTTGTTCTTGAACGAAAAGTCCTACTTGCCGCATTTCCCAAACGAGCGCTTTTTCATATACACTTTCAAGCAATCCTGGGCCAAATACTTTGTGTACTTCAACAGCAGCATTGATTATGCTACTTGATATTATATTATAATCAGAGTGACTCATGAGTAGTTGTATTACGTTATTATAATTTGGAAAGTTAAATCATTTTTAGAATTTATTAACCTTTTTAACACTGTCGTAAATTTTTAAAGCACTATCTCTGTGCTCAATTCTCAGTGCTCTCTGTGTTCAATCCTCTCTTTTTTATCACAACTTGTCCCGACTGAGCAAAGTGAACTTCGGGAGAGGTCACGGAGTGAGTCATAACAATTGACGTATTTCGATTCTTAAAAACTCCAGCCACGGTATGCCAGAACCTCCAACTAATAGCTTATTATCCGGCGGAAGTACCATATAATGAAACAATCAAATTTTCAATAATTATATCTTCAAACCATGTATTGAAACAATACCCTGACGTGGCCCCATTAAAACCTGAATAAACCTGTGGGGTTCCTTCAAGCGTGAAATAAGTGTATTTATTTGAACTCGCTGATACATATAAAATCATTTACTCAATATGCTGAGTAAAATTACTCAATATTCTGAGTAAATTTAAAAAATTATAAATAAGTCTGTTTCTTCCGATAAATCTCTTAGTAGAAAGAATTGTAAAATAGTTCACCTTATGCCCACTTCAATGCGCCAAATCTAAAGACTAAGCATCACCTCCACTATCCGTCCTGCTGTCTTGCCATCCCACATCTCCGGGATGCTCCCCTTCTTCCATTCGCCTGCAAATAATCGGTCCATGGCAGGCGGGATAGCTACTGGATCAGTACCCAGTAATTCATTAGTGCCAATGGTTATAGTCTCGGGGCGCTCTGTATTATCACGGAGGGTCATGCACGGGATGCCCATCACAGTTGTCTCTTCTGTGATGCCGCCGCTATCGGTGATAACAGCTTTGGCGTACCTGACCAGATAATTAAACTCCAGATAGCCTAAGGGATCCACCAAATGCAGATTGCTTGCCCGGATACCTGTCTGTTCCAGATGCTTCGCAGTGCGTGGATGTACCGGAAATACCAACGGAATTCCTCTGGATGAATCCACTATGGTCTGTATCAGCTTCGTCAGACCGGCTTCCTCATCAACGTTGGCCGGACGGTGAAGCGTCATGACGATGTATTCACCATTTTGCAGGCCAATTTTATCAAATAAATCCGGCTTTTTTAATCGATTCATATTCTTCATCAGCGTATCGATCATGGTATTTCCTACAAAAAACAACTGATTCTCCCGCTTACCTTCCTTCTGCAGGTTCTCATTGGCTGTTTCAGAAGTCGTAAAGAAATAATCAGTTATCGAATCAGTAACGAGCCGGTTGATTTCTTCCGGCATAGTCCAATCACCCGATCGGATGCCACCTTCTACGTGTGCCACCTTGATGTTGCCCAGTTTTTTAGCTGTAATCGAGCAAGCCATGGTTGAAGTCACATCACCGACCACCAAGACCAGATCTGTGGGATGCGCCATCAACTCCTGCTCAAACCGGATCATGATATTCGCAGTTTGTTCAGCTTGTGTGCCACCGCCTGCCTCCAGATTTGCATCCGGCTCCGGTATTCCTAATTCTTCGAAAAAGCTGCCTGACATATTCCGGTCGTAATGCTGACCGGTATGTATCAATCGGTAAGAGATATCATGCCCCTGTTCGTTCGCATTTCTAATCGCTTCAATAATAGGGGCAATCTTCATAAAATTAGGCCGTGCGCCGGCTATGATGGTTATTTTCAAAATAAATAAATTATAAAAAATTAATGAAGTTTGGGATTTTTACAAAATCTATAGGATTTAAAATTAACAACAACAGCTTTAGTTTAACCAGTCAATAAAGCTATATCCTGTATTCGAAATACAGTCCTGTTATCTCAATAAATCGCTAAGAATACTTTTCTATCCTTTTGTGAACCAATCATGTGAATTATTCAAATGTACAGTTCACAAATAGATGAATTCTCTTTATTGAAATGGATTCTATCCACACCCTGTTCGCATTTTTCTTGTGAAACTTAATTGAAAACTTCAATATTTAATCTTAAATCAATACCGTCTCCTAACATAAACAATCCACGGTGAGTAATGCTATACCAAAAATTAAAATATTGCGGTCGATGTATTGATTCGTGAATATGCACAAATGTTATAATTATACTTTAAACTTTAAGTTAAAATGCGTAAAGTTATAATCATACTTTAAATTTTATTTATTTCATCCCAATGCTAAGCGTAGGATATATACATCCATCGGGCTGGAGGGGCGAAGGGGTCAAACAAGGATATCAAATGGTCAAATTAAATTACGATTAGAATACATCGTGTTTAATTTATAAAATAACCACTATGCACTAATCACTCAGTAAATTTTATATGGGCGACTAAGTCTTTGAAGTATTGACGAGACCAGATGTCTAATTTTTGAGTGCTTGCGATGAATCGCTCAACATCTAATTTTACATCATCCATATTTACTTGATCTATTTTATCTATTATCATACCTACTATTTGTGAAGAAGTAATGTTCTTCTCCATGATGCTGCCACTTTGGTAGGCTCTTTCTGCAAAATGAGTAATATTCAAAGGTATTCTATTGAGAATATACCATTCAAAGTCATACCAATCTCTCCCTTTAACTCTTTTCTTCCAATTTCTAAATAGCAATGCATGTAATTTCCCCGCAAATAAATACTCCTTTTTTAATACATTGACATAAAAAGAATAGGGTCGGAATAACAACTTCGGTTCGACTTCAAATTTCAGCGGTGGAATGGTATCCACCTCAATTTTTATCTTGAGTGTTTTTATCAAATTATTTTTATCAAAGATAGATAAATCAGCTAACACCGTATCTGATTTCAAAAAGGCAGAATCTATCTGTCTTTCTCCATTATTTGACTTATATTGTAGGGATACATTCAGCCCCAATAATTGAAACTCATTCTTAATGTGCTGAAGAAAGCTGGCTAATGAAAAATCTTTATCGGCCTCATTTAGCGTAAAGTTTAAGTCTTCAGAAAATCGATCTAACCCATAAAATATCCTTAGAGCTGTCCCGCCATAAAAACTCGCTTTTTCAAAAAATTTGCCTCGAGATAGACCGGCAAGTGTTATTTCTTGAAAAATCTCCCTCCGTGCATTCAACTCATCTTTCGCAGAATGAATTTGATATTCCGCCATCCATTCAGCCAGCATTTTTCACTATTTTTATCAAATGTCGCAACAACTCTTTTTTCTTCCCATATGACAAACATTGCTCCAGGGTATCTACATCAAATTGACTAAAGTCTTCTTCATCAATGCGTAAGTCCTCAGTCAAAAATTTGAATACATCTTTTCGTGATCGAAGAATAATTCCGGGGGTAGACCAAATAACGTCACACAAAGCCTTAGCCTGATTGGCTATCACAAAGGAAAGCTTATCAGTCTTAACAGATTTAAGTCCGATTGAAAATACTTGTTCAGGAACATTGCGGTAATTGAAAATCCCAATTGGACTTTTTATTGTAAGAGATCGTTTCAGCGTGCCCGACTCTATAATTTTCACAGCTTCCGGAATCAATTGCCAATATTCAAGTGCAGTGTACAAAGAAATATAAGATGGTCCATATATCAGGTTTGCCGCATTAAAGTGTAGATATAGTTCTTTTTCAAGGCTCTCTTTAGTGGTGTACCAACCTTTTCGTAAATTCACCAATGCACCATTTGCTATCTCAAAGGAAATCTTATCATTGATACTGCGGTACCCGGCAAACTGGGTTTTTAATACTTCGTGAGAAAAGACACCTGAAAGCATATATTTGTTGTTCTATAACACAATAAACGGAATATTTCCGATTATATTGTATTATAAACACATATTTTTTGTATCCATCTTCTATATTATGCACAGATAAGTACAATTTTTGTACTTTGTTATGCATAAAAAGGTAATTTATTTAAACTCTGTGTTTATTAATATTGTAACTAAACTTTTAAAACCGCTCCGATAAATACTGCATTTATTCCTCCCAAAGAGCGCAAATGCTTCCACAGAAAGTACAAAATTTATTCGATGATGCTACAATAATATGCGAAAAGATTTATTCTGTAACTACTCCATCTACCATTTCTACCATAGCCAATGCAATCTTCTTGCGATCAAAATCAGCTGCCAATCGCAAGGCGCCATCACTATACCCTGTGCAATTCTCCGGCTCAATAATTTGAAGCACACTTTTAAGAAAGCTGGTTTTATTTTCAGGTTCATAGCACAACCCTGCTTGGTAGGATTCAATGATTTGCTTCGTTTCGCCTTCAAGGCCCAACAAAATAGGATTTCCCATCGCTGCTGCCTCAAATATCTTAGATGGAATTACATTTAAAAAGGTGTCGCTTTTCTTCAAATTGACCTAGAGGAAGCTGCTGCGGACAACTGTGTCACATTATCAAAGGTAATATAAGTAGCCTCTTTCCCACTGCGACCAACCTCCTGCAAATTGTTGAGTACTAATGTGCTTTTACCACTTTGTCTCCCACCATTCAAAAATACGACAGGACTAATTCGTAAGCTTGCTAAAAGGTTCGATTGTATTAATCTGGGAATCATATTCTCGCAAATATAAAGTTAAACTTTATAATTTCTAAAGTTGTGATTTATAATTACAAATATTATCGCAACGTGCGTTACTGCAACGTCGGTTGCGATATCAATCTAAGTGTGTCTATGGATTTTCTTTACGTAAAAATGAGGATTAATCAATTCCGGAACTGTCCCATTTATATGGATTAAAACCGGATGGTTGACTCTAATTACCTCCGGACATCCATACATTTACATGAGATATTCTTCGATTTAAAAATAGAATATTTTGGAGTATAGTTTATGCTCCAATAATCATTACATATCCTCTATTGAAAATCCTGAAAACGTAACCGTATAGTCAGAAAATCGCTGTAACAACTTTTCGGCTTTTACCTCAAGCGCTTGCAGATTAATTTTTTCTTTTTTACGTTTGACTTCTGCAATTAATACTTTTTTCTCCATATCATTCACAGCAACCAGGTCTATCTCATTGCGATTTCCACTTTCCCAGTATGAGCCTATTTGATTATATTCTTTCGTTTCAATCAACTTTTGTCTAAAATATCGTTCTAAAATTATTCCACTATATACTGAATAATCGCGAAGTACCAAATCTTTAATATAATCAAAATTTTTGATTTCTACTGCACCCTGATTTTTGTAAATAAAGCGAAACCAAAAACTTAAAAAATTATCAATTATTTGATATTTAACAGCGCGACTCCCTGGTTTTGCAAAAATTGGCTGAATTTTTTTTATGAGTCGATAATCCTTCTCTAATCGCTCTAAATGACCTCCGGTATGTCTCTCCAGTATTGATTCTATTTCTATGCGTGAAGTCTTTCCGGATGCAATAAGCGACAAAATAGAGAAATACATGGCATATTCCTTACCAAATTCGCCTATCAGCATATTCTTCCCTTCTCCCAGAAAAAATGAGTTTTCTGTCAAAATCTCATTGAGCATTGAATCAATGCCAAAAGCATTTACATTCACCAATAATTCGACATATTGCGCAACTCCACCGGTCATCATATAAAATGCCAATAATTGTTCATTCATATAATCCGGTTCGTAATCAGAAATTATCTCTTTTAAGGTAGAAACGCCGAATGGTTCAATATTTATTCGGTGCATTGCCCGTCCAAACAAGGGCTCTTTTGCATTTTGAAAAATACGATTCATCAGGGTAAAAACAGAACCACAAATTAATAAGTTAATCTTACTTTCCTGTTTTTTGCTATCCCAAATGTTCTGCATCTCACTATATATAGAGGAATTTATATTATAGAACTCCTGGAACTCATCTATGATTAAAGTAAAGGGTTTCGTTTTTGAAATATCCATCAAGTATGCGAATACCCCGGAGAATGTTCTTATTTCAATATAATCAGGTAGCTGTAATTTGAGTCTTACTTCTTCCATAAATTCAAAACAAAGAAGCGATTCAGCTTTTTTAGAAACGAAAAAATAGACATTGACAGAATTCTCGTTTGCTTTCTTTAGAAGTGAAGTTTTTCCAGTACGCCTCCTGCCGACTACTATTGTCATTTGTGCAGTAGATCGGGACAAGACTTCAATCTTATCAAGTAGAGCCAATTCTGTCTGTCTATCGTAAAACTTCATACTAATTTATCGCAACGTGGGCTACTGCAACGCCGGTTGCTATCGCAAAATTAACTTATTTGTGCGAAACTAACTGTTTATTCCACGCAGAGTCCGAAAAGTTTTACAGCCCATCTTAGCGCTCCTTAGCGCTCCTTAGCGGCTTTGCGTGAAACCCATCACCTTATTTAGCTATTCCACGCAGAGATCGCAAAGACTACCGCAGAGATCGCAAAGATTAATACCAATCTCTTAGCAATCTTAGCGCTCCTTAGCGGCTTCGCGTGAAACTCTTCGATTTATACTTTTATTCCACGCAGAGTGCGCAGAGACTTCCGCAGAAATCGCAAAGATTTATACCAATTTCTTCGCGACCTTAGCACTCCTTGGCGGCTTTGCGTGAAACTCTTCACCTTATTTAGCCATTCCACGCAGAGATCGCAAAGACCACCGCAGAGAACGCAAAGATTTATACCAATTTCTCTGCGACCTTAGCGCTCCTTAGCGGCTTTGCGTGAATCTCTTCAACTTATTTAGCCATTCCACGCAGAGATCGCAAAGGCATTTAAATTTACTAGGTCAATTGTTGTAATTCTTCGGAAAGAAAAAAGCAAGCTTTATTTGTCAAAGATTATTTACTATCCTATGTATTCCTTCTTTTAAAATCTTGTTGTTAAAATTAATAAGCAATCCTAGCTTTTTTTCAGTTAATTTAAGATATGTCAACGTTTGTGCAAAATGTACGGGAGCCAAATTTTCTACTGATTTAATTTCAACTATCACTTTATTTTCTACCAGTAAATCAATTCGATAACCAATTTCCTGACGAATATTTTTATATACAAATGGGAAAGGAACCTGAGTTTGTACTGCAAATCCTGCTTCCAATAGATCAAAAGCGAGTGCAGCTTCATAGGCTGACTCTAATAGACCGGGACCTATATTTTTATGCAACTCGATAGCTAAACCAATAATGCTATGAGAAATCTCATTTTCTGACATCGTAATTTATTAAATACATTTTCTAATTTATATTTTAAAAGCCTAAAATAGAATACTATAATTACGACCTTAGCGCTCCTTAGCGGCTTTGCGTGAATCTCTTCAACTTATTTAGCCAT
>CAZGKN010000008.1:0-46273 GCA_964525915.1 uncultured Saprospiraceae bacterium
TATCCACCCCGGATTCGGTTACCTTCCCATCAAATGTAAGTCAGTATCCTCTAAATAATCGATATATTAATCAAGCTCAGGATACCATTTCAGTATTTTGCTTTACTTTTGGTGCTAAGTTTATATTGACTAGTGGAATACATTTGAGGCCTGAAGAACAAAACCAAATAACTGTATTTCCTAATCCGGCTACGGATTATTTTTCTATTGCTAGTATGAATCCTTATGCCCGGATAAGCAGTTATAGAATATATGATCTGATGGGCCATATTATTTTACAAACTACAGATAATCAGAATATTGATATTTCGGAATTGCCAAATGGAGTATATTGTGTAGTAGCTTTTAATCAAAATGAGCATATTTCAATTGCTAAATTGCTTAAAGTTCATCACTGATTATTGATTATACTAACCATCAAACGATCTGACCACTTGCCTGCCTTCAACCCTTGCATCCCTTAAGGGATTTGAAGACATACAAATGATCAAATCAAAGTCATTTTAGTATATGTACAAATCACAATAAATTCAGGCCTTTGGGGATTTACAAAATAATGTATCAGAAGAAACCCAAATAAAACTATCAACTACTTACTTCTACCCTCTTACTTCTGTCTCTAATAACTTACTGCAAAAAGAAATATTTCCTGCAAAATCCGCAGCACAGTAATGATCAGGCTTCTGCGTTGTATTCGTTATTCGACGTTTAAAATTGAATTGGCTTTTTACTTAAACACATCCCACATCCTTTTTAAGCGACTCCGAAGACCTCCTTTCCGGATTTGTCCGGCGATCTGTGCCTGATCCACGGCTCGGCCGCGTTGCAAAGTTTCGTGCATAAAATCGGCTGCAGATAAATGCCATTTCTGTAAAAACATTGACCTGCCATTGTTTTTACTAGTCCTTCCGGTAGTTTTGGAGCCAAAATGATAAACTCTGCTCTCTGCCAGTCCTCTAAAGACTCTCGTACCGGCGACATAAGCCTTCATCGACAGATCCGGATCAGAGTACATACCGGGGCTAAACTCAATACTCATCCCACCGATGAGATCCCACAGTTCCAATGATGTAGCTACTGGCGGCCATGTGCTACCCAACCAGTCATGAAATGGGATTGCCCTGAATCCATTCAACAACTCTGCTTCTCTGAACTGTTCCAGTGTATCGCCAAAATCCTGAACAATAACACAGGGATTGCCCGTATTCATTGGTTCGATAAGCGTGGCTGAAAGCATAAAATATGTCCCATCCAGCTTTAAGATTTCCTCCCATAAAGGCACATCCCAATCAGGCAAGGCATACAGATCATCATTGAAGTAAACAATATGATCAGCACGAATGAGGCTCCTACATGCATTGAGCCCAAAACAAATACCGATATTTTCGGCTGCATGAATAAAATCCAGACCTGATGCTTTCAGCCACTCCAGGGTTCCATCTCTTCCTTCATTAGCTATGACGATAATCTGATGCTGAAAACGGGAGTGCTGCTGAATCGATGCGATACATAATTTTAAAAAGCCAAGATTATTCCAACTTGGTATCAATATGCTGAAGATAGGATTATCTACCGATCCGTTACTGTACTTATGTATTTGTCCGGTCATTGTATTAGAAAGGGTAATTTACAGCAATATTCCATACTATATTATCCCACACCTGACCGAGTGTCCGGTTAGGAAAAAATTTATGTCCATTAATTGCATACGGATTCTTTAACTGTGTGCCCATATCCAGCCTTATCACAAACAAGGATAAATCCAGACGCAAACCAAATCCACTTCCAATGGCAATATCATCCAGGAAATTTTTTGAAAAATGCGCACCTACCCTTGTCTCATTCCGCTTCCAGCTCCACACATTTCCCGCATCAAGAAAGATTGCACCTTTGAAAATATAATAAATCGGAAACCTGATTTCAGACACTAATTCAAGTTTAATGTCTCCGGTCTGATAATATGGCCCATCCGGGAAATGGCTTATTTGCAGCGAATCTTTATAACTGCCCGGACCGAGTCGTCTGATCGGCCAACCGCGGATACTGAATGGTCCACCTATTTCAAACTGCTTGATATACGGAACTTCGATAGTCGATCCAAAGGAATGAGCTGCCCCTATGGTGAGTTTAGCAGCCCCGAACAGATCATTACCTATGCGGTCCACTCTGAACCCACTGACACTCAGCTTCCAAAATTTATTGAACTCTATCTGATTGAATAATTTCCATTCTCTATGCGGATCAAAAATCTTGTTCAGCGCATTTACTTCAAATCCGGATAATTCAGCCAGGATATTGACCCCATAAGTATTGCCCAGTGGGTCTGTTGCTTTCTTATAATCAAATTCGAAATCCTTGAGCAGAAAACCTGTAAACAAGCGGTTACTCTTGAATGTATTCGTCAGGAAGAGGTTCTGAGCCAGGATCTCATCATAGTTACTGAATGATTTAGGTATGAAATAACTAAACCCGAAATTATTCCATTCATACTTATGCTCTGCGTCCTGATTGATTAGAAAACCATACGATGCATTGATATTAAAGAATCTATACCAGGTATAAAAATCAACGAATTCGAAATCCAGATTAATATTGGATGTCACCCTATCGTGGAGCGCATCGACAAACTTGCTATCGATCAGTGTTCCATTTTTTGTTTTAATCCGGCTTACTGCATTTACTACCCCCAGATAATCCAGAAATCTCGGAAAACTCAGTTGGTTACGAAACCGGATCTCATTCCTGCTTATCGCCGTAGGTCCACTTCTGAAGCTTCTTTCAACTGAATAGTCGAGATTCATCTGAAGCAGCTCACCACCGTTAAACAAATTCCGTTTACTAAGCGAATTACCCGTCTGAAATGCAATCGATTGAAATTTAGACAAGCCGGTACGCAGGTTGGTCCGGTTGAAATCCAGGTCAAAATTATAGCTCAGTGTCTTAGTTGGAGGCAGAAATATATCGACATTCAGTTTTTCAGGATCTTTCTCATCTTTGGATTCCCGGATATTGACATAGCGGTACAGACCCAGACGATTAAGTTGACTAAATGTTCTGTCAAAATTATCTTTGGCATAGTAGTCGCCGGGTTTGATATACAGGTACTGCATAATTGTCTTCGGCTTCACTCTGAAAGATTTATCAATCTGTAAAAAACGATAACCATTGATAGTAGTGTCCAGATTATACAAGCGGTTATAATCCGGGTTGAAATCACTATGGATATTGATGCGACCTAATTTAAACCTGGTAAGCACTTCGGGATCCTTACTCTCATTTATCAGGAATGAAACATTCACTTTAGATCCTGTACTATCAGCGATCAGCGGTGAGATCATGCCGGGATCAAAGTAATAAAAACCATTATTCTTTAAAATATTGACTACTCTGAGTTTCTCTTGCTGATACATATTGTCCGAAACGATTTCCCCCGGCTCCAGTAATGATTTTTCCCAATAAGGTGCTAAAAAGTTTGCCAGTTTAGGTTCCAGTACTTCATAGGTGATGTCATTGAGCTGATAGGATTTATTAGGATGTGCATGATAAGTCACTGTCCCATAATATTGATTGACTTCAGTCGTATAATCTACTTTCGCCTGAAAATAGCCGGAGCGCTTGAGATAATTCTCCATTGACTGCGCAATATTCTTTGCTGTGATCGTATCAAAAAACTCAGGTTCTTCCTTTTGAAGATTGAACCACCAATATTTAAATCCTGAATTCTTTTCCAGGCTAAGCAATTTATAATAGGCGATCAGTGATGCACTTTTATTTACCTGTTGCCGATTCAGTAAGCGGAGATTATTTTTCAGATCGTTCTTTTCCTTGCGGCTCAGATCCTTGTCCACCACTTCTATTGAGCCGCCATTATACAGTTTCTGCCCCTTTGACAGATATTTAGTCGGATTGCACGACATAAGCGTTCCCACTGCTAGTATAAATAGCATCCTCAGCACAAAATGCATTTTAGTATATTTACCTGATGCATTAATCACGAAAATGGAGTCGATTTCAATACGTACATTAAAAATTTTTTCTTCCTTATACCTGAAAAAATATAGGCAAAAGTATCAATTATTTGCAGTGGAAGGTAATAAAATTGCCGGTGAAATAATAGCCGATTATCCTCATATCATTGATAGTATAATCATTTCTGATACAAATCATGAAGAAAAATTATATGCATTTAGTGGAAAAATTTACACCGCGACAGCCACAGAAATTAAACAGATCAGTCAGATGGTTACTCCTCCCGGAATGATTTGCATCTGCAAAATGGCTGAATATTTGAATCTGGTAAAACCCAAAAAAACAGCCAGTGGATGGAAACTAATGCTGGATGGCATCAATGACCCGGGTAATCTGGGCACTATCGTACGAACAGCCGACTGGTTTGGCATCCGCGAAGTATTACTGATCAATGATTGCGTGGATCCTTTCCATCCTAAATTCCTCCAGGCCAGCATGGGTAGTTTTCTACGGGTCAGTTGTACAGAGATCAGTCAGAAGGATATACCATCATTTAATCTCCCCGTCTATGGCGCGACAATGGCAGGGGTAAGTATGTATGAAATTAAGCTTCCGCATGCCGGAATCCTACTGATGGGTAGTGAATCCCACGGCATTTCACCGGAGTTGATGAATATACTGCAGGATCAGGTGGCAATACCAGCTCCCCCTGAAGGTAAATTAGAATCACTGAATGTTTCTGTTGCAACCGGAATTTTACTCTCTCACTTTATCAGGCCTTTTGCATAGCTTTGGTCCGCATAGCTGTAGCCAGTTCATGCCCCAGATAGCGTTCTACTACTGAATGTATCAGATACAAAATTGGTGTTGCCAGTACGGCGATAGAAAATTTATAGATATAATTAATCACACAAATAGCCAGTACTAACTGCATAGACCAACCAGCGCCGATATAAAAAGCAATAAAAAGTACTACAAAGCTATCAATCAGTTGGCTGATTATGGTACTGCCCGTAGCCCTCAGCCAGATTGATTTCTCGCCTGTATATCGTTTAATAGAATGAAATACAAAAACATCCAACACCTGACTTATAAGAAAAGCAACGACTGAGCCAATAATGATATACAGTCCCTGCCCATAGACAAGTCTGAAGGCCGAGTCCAGATTTTTTACATCAGACTTATATGCATTTACACCACTCAGATCACCACCCAGATGCGAATGAGGCCAGAAATCAGCCGGTGGAATTTCTATTGCTATTTTTACTACAAGGAAAGAATACAAAATCATCGCTACTGTAGTATAAGATAACAGACGGACACCCTTCATACCATAATATTCATTCAAGATATCAGTGAGCACAAATACTACTGGCCACAGAATCACACCAAAAGTAAGATTGAAAGATAGTTGATCAAATCCCAGAATATGTAAATTAATTGGTGTCAGCCCGAATGTCCGTTCAAGGCTGAATATTTTCACACCAATAAACTCTGCCAGAATCGCATTGCATAGAAAAATAGCTCCCAGTATAAGAAACAGCAGATTCTCTTTACGTAGAAAGGTACCAGATGATGATTCGGTTTGTAATTTATTCATAAATAAAACTGAGGTATTAAACTATTAACAGGGCTTGTGCAGTTAATGGATTATGCACTTTCCAGTTCGAAATATACTCATCTTTGCAGGAATATTCATTTTTCAAACCTCCGGCTATGCCCAAAGAGCTAAAATTCTCAAAGAAATAAACAGAATAATCCGCTATGAATCTGATGATCTGTCAGATACGCACAGTGGCTTAGGAATTGCAGTCATAGATAAAGATTCGTTGTTTCAATATTTTATCGGTATGATGGGTCAGCAAGATACACGCCTGATGGACAGCAGTACACTTTTTCCCGCTGGTGGAGTCACTCATCTGGTCACTGATCTTCAATTAATCAGAGAATTCAGGAAAGGTACATTGCATCAGGACTCTCTTCTGGGAAAATATTTACCTGCGTCCGGATATTATGGCAACATTACACTTCGGGACTTGATGGCTCATCGAAGTGGCCTTCCGGTTATCTTACCCGGCATGTCGCATTTACGAAGCAATTCACTCCAACCGTATGCCGCACTGACCCGGGATTCAATATGTAAATACCTGAATCGCTGGTTTGAATCACATCAATCACTGCAAAAAAGTTACCAACACTCCCAATACAATTACTTCCTGCTGTCACTGTTATTTGAAAATAAACCAGACGAATTAGTAGCACCTTATCTGACTCATGGAAATAAAGCCTCATTTAAACCCAGCACAACTGATCTGACACATGTCCCTCAGCTATATAATATCGATGGCTTGCGGTCTGTGCCATTGGATTATGCCGGATTTTCCTATACCATGGGCTTGTATGCTAATCTCGGATTCTTATCAGCAGTCGCCTTTGATTGCTTGCACCAATTTAAGGATGATCCGGTTTTGTTTGGAATCAATAAAAACAAACAAGGAGAAGAAACATATATTTCCACTGCGGGATTTCGAATCAACAAAGAAAAAAAGTCCTGGGTGTATATGATGACCGGCAATAGCAAAATTTCTACCTGTATCGTATTATTGTGCCCGGCGACGCAGACCGGAGTGGTCGTAACGGGCAACAGTGGATTTTCACTACACTTATTCGCTATGGATATACTCCGAATGATTAACTTTGACTGGAAACGTAAATGATCAGATGAAAAAAAATAAATCCAATTCAGGAGGAATCGTCTATTCCACCAATCCTGATTATCAATATTCATCCGCAGAAGAAGACACATCATTGAGCTCGGGTGATGAAAAGCGGGCCATGCAAATCCGTGTATGGGTAGATCGGAAAAACAGAGGCGGTAAAGAAGCAACCATAGTCAGAGGTTTTTCCGGGAATGTTTTTGAGCTGACATCACTTGGTAAGTTACTAAAAAGTCAATGCGGCGTAGGTGGGGCAGTGAAAGATGGCGAGATCATCATTCAGGGCAATCAGCGGGAAAAAGTAATCCGGATATTAATAGAACAGGGTTTTATTGCGACGAAAAGTGCCGGTGGATGAACTAATAGGATTATCCTTTGTTAGAGCAAAATACTTTATTCATATTTGTAAAAATTATTAATCAAAAAGAATTAAAACATGAAGCAATTATTATTTGTTTTTTTACTTGCATTGACTCTTGGTGCATGCAAAAAGAAGGAGACTGTAACTACTACTCCGGAAGCAACAACTACAGAAACAACTGCTGCTCCAGCTACTGAATCCAACGCTACACCAACTGCTGTAGATGCAAATCTGGACAAAGGTGTTCAGGAAATTATGAATGCATGGAATCTATATGTCCAGGATTATGAGACTGCAGTAAAGGCAAAAGATGCTACTAAATTAAGTGAATTAACCAGCCAACTACAAGCTATTCAGGGTAAAACTGCAGAAATCATCAAGATGGCGAAAGTAAATAATGCAGAAACTGCAGACAAAGTAACTGCTTTCATGAACGAAAAGATGGCGCAAATCACGAAGATCGCGCAGAGCATGAAGTAAGACCTCAGTCTCTAGAATTTATATAAAAAAGGTAAGTAGATTTCTGCTTACCTTTTTTTGTGTAAACAATGGCTATAATTTCTATGACTCGTTGGCATTGCAATCTTTGATTGCAACTGTTCACTTGTAAAAAAAAATGCGCGAATAAACAAATGCACTAAATCACCCACCAATCTTACAACAATCGCTTCAATCTCTTTTTAATTTTCATGCCTCAAACCACTCTATGCACAAAGCGCCCCAATAAGTTCATCACGACAGATATTTCCCGACGATCGGCATCCGTCGCCCCATCCCAAAGGCTTTTGATGAGATCCGCAGTACAGGCGCAGTCTGTTCCCGCTTGAATTCATTGATATTCACCATTCGCAAAACACGCTCTACTAAAGCTTTGTCATATCCCATCGCAATAATTTCCTTTGGCCCTTTTCTGTTTTCAATATACTCATATAATACAGGGTCCAGGATATCATAAGGAGGTAACGAATCAGAGTCTTTCTGTCCTGGTCTTAATTCTGCAGAAGGCGGTTTGATCAATGAGTTCTCCGGGATTATCTCTTTATCTCTGTTTATATATCTGGCGACTTCATATACTTCTGTTTTGTAAAGGTCGCCCAACACTGCCAATCCCCCACACATATCACCATACAGTGTGCCATAGCCGACAGCCATCTCTGATTTGTTGGAAGTATTGAGCAGAATATTACCAAACTTATTAGAAATCGCCATAAGTAACATCCCTCTGATTCTCGCCTGAAGGTTCTCTTCTGTTACATTGGACGGAAGTTCTTCAAACCACGGCTGAAGTGTAGTCAAATAGCTCGCATTGATATCTTTGATTGGCACGACATCAAACCTGATCCGCAGATTATTGGCCAGTGCCATCGCATCGACCAGGCTATGTTCACTCGAATATTCTGAGGGCATAAGCAATACCCTTACATTCTCCCTCCCCAGAGCTTCTACAGCTAAAGTAGTTGCCAATGCTGAATCAATGCCTCCGGACAAGCCCAGAACAGCCTTCTTAAAACCCAGTTTCCTAAAATAATCACTGATACCCAACACCAGCGCATCATGTATCAGCGACACTTTTTCCTTCGGCTGAACCTTATCTACAGTACATTTTTCGATTTCTTCCAGATCAAACACTTTCATCTCCTCGACAAAATAATCCATCTCATCATAAACCTGACCCTTGGATGTGACTACAAGTGAGCCGCCATCGAAAATAACATCCGTCTGACAACCAACATGATTTACATAAAAGACAGGAAGTTTGTACCGAAGTGCATTCTCCTTTACCTTACTAATCCGCTCTGTTGCATGTTGATAGTGAAATGGTGATGCTGAGACATTGATCATCAGATCCGGTTCTTGCACTGACAAAGTATCCATCGGGCAAATAGTGTACATCGGGTTTTCATTATCAATATTCCAGATGTCCTCACAAATCGTAAGGGCAATGCGCTTTCCTTGAAAAACCACAGTCTGAAACTCACTTGCCGGCTCGAAGTAGCGATACTCATCGAAGATATCATACGTAGGTAGTAAAGCTTTGTCAGAGCGATGTCTGATTATTTTGTCCTCCAGCAGAAACACTGAATTGAACAGATCTTTTCCTTCAATTCTCTGATTGACAGAGGGCGAACCAATGATTACAGCTATACCATCCGCCATTTGCGCAATTGCTTCCAGGGTCTCATTGGCTTGACTGATAAAATCCTTGAATTCCAGGAAATCCCTTGGTGGATATCCGCAGGTAACTAATTCACCAAAACAAACCAGATCTGCCTGCGCATCCTTAGCTCGTTGTATATATGACTTAATTTTCTCCAAATTACCGGTAAAATCACCGATAATCGTATTAATCTGCGCTAGTGCAATTCTCATTCTTCGTTTTGTAAAATTAAACCCAGCCTTGGTACTTATTGTTTGCCGGTGTATTTAATAATGGCTTCCTTAATCTTCTCACGTCGGTTTTCCGGACTTGGGTGTGTACTCTGAAATTCAGGCACTCTTGCGCCACCGGTGCTTTTCTCCAAAATATCCATCACACCAATCAATGCATGAGGATCATAACCCGCTTCATACATGAACCGTACTCCCAGATCATCTGCCTGCAACTCCTGATCCCGCCCATATTTCATACCTATGGTACCTGCTACTACCTGCGCAATCTGGGCTGTATTCATATCACCTCCGGAGCCGATCACCAGGCCACTGACCAGACCTTGATTTCGTTGTTCAACAGCCATCCGTTCTGCACTGTGTCTGGCTACGACATGGCCTATCTCATGGCCTAAGACACCGGCTAACTGATCTTCACTCTCCAATCGGGAGAAAAGCGCTGCCGTGATAAATATCTGTCCACCGGGAAGTGCAAATGCATTGACTGTATTCGGATCTGCTAATAAATAAAAGTTGTACTTATAAGGCGTGGTTGCTGCTGAGCTTTGGCTTACGACTTTATTTCCTACTTCTTTTACAAAAGCCTGTGCTTTCATATCCGGATGCAAGCCACCAAACTCCTGAGCCATCTGTGGAGCGCTTTGCAAACCCATAGCCACCTCCTGATCTACAGTAAGTGCGATATGTTGCTTCTCACCGGTAACCTCATTGACCTGTGTATTGGAATAATACCTGAATAATGCCATCGCAGCAACAATCAGGCCTATTATCAGTGTTAATTTACTTCCTCGCATAATCTTAATTATTTTCCAAAATAAGGAATTTATATTAAATACAGTTCCCCTTTTAAACCTTAACAACTTATTTTAATCAAATAACCAACGAATGAGATTATACTTTGATATTATTTTTAAATGTAATATATTCGTTAATATTCCATTTTTTATTTAATCAAATATACTATGGCATCTTTACAACCAATGACCGGCAAATTGGGAGAACACCTTGCTGCTCACTTGCTCCGCAGGACTACATTTAACTTCACAAAAGCACGAATTAAGGAATTTGCTGATCTCACAGCTCAGGAGGCAGTTCAAAAACTAATGGAAGTTCAGCCTCCTAAGTACGAGCAACCAATTGATGTACAGACAGGTGCTCCCTGGATCAATAATGGAACACCGACAACGACTGAGAATTTCATTTTAAGAAAATATGTGGTCGATTGGCAATTGAGTGAATTCAGATATGATACCAGCATTCACAGTATGTTGACCTGGTTTCTGCATTCTATCTGGATAACTAATTATACTACGCCTACGGATGAGGATTATTTTGATTATCTGGCACTGCTACGGTTTTATTCCACCGGATCATTCAAGCAGCTGGCACTCAAGATGTCACTCAATAATATCATGTTGAGATACCTCAATAATACGGATAATACGAAAGATGCACCGAATGAAAACTATGCGCGTGAATTTCTGGAACTCTTTACTATTGGTAAAGGCCTTGAAATAGCACCCGGAGACTATACTAATTATAAGGAAGAAGATGTAATCGCTGGTGCTAAATTATTGACTGGATTCAGGACTTCTGCCAGAGGAAGTAATATAGACCCGGACACCAATCTCTCCCGGGGAAACAATGCTTTTGCTCGACATAATACTGATCCCAAGCAATTCAGTACTGCATTCAACTCTACTGTGATTAGCCCGGCTACCAGTGCAGCTGATATGGACCGGGAATTGAAAGATTATGTCGATATGATCTTCGCACAAAAAGAAACTGCCCGGTTCTATTGTCGTCGTTTATATCGTTTCCTGGTTTCAACCAATGTTACACCGGAGGTAGAATCCGATATTATAGTACCATTAGCTGATGCTTTACAAAATGCAGATTATGAAACCTCTGGTGTGATTACTACCTTACTCACCTCACTTCACTTTTATGACCTGGACGACAGCAAAGCAGATGATGAGATCATCGGTGGGCTATTGAAATCCCCACTGGATATCTATCTCCAGACAACCAATCTCTTCCAGATCGAATGGCAGGATATGAATACAGATGTTCAGAATTTCTATAAGCACATCGATAAGTTAGTTATCAGCGTGATGCTGAATAATTGCGGCTTGCTCTTTCTTGCACCGTCAGACGTAGCTGGATATGGACCTTATTATCAGAGCCCTGAATATGACAAAGGTTGGTTTACTGCCAATACCATTATCGCGCGTTATAAGATTCCTCAAGTGTTGTTAAGCGGTCAGGATTATCTGAGTTCGAGAAAATATGGAGTGCAGCTCAATGCCGCTGAATATGTAAAGAATTCCGGTGATTTTTCTTCACCATCAAATGCACTTTTCCTAGTATCAGATATGCTGAAAAATGTATTTGCAATCGCACCCGACGCTGACAGAAATGCCTATTTCCTGTCAGAATTTTTGGATGATTTGCCATTGGCTGACTGGACCTATGAATGGAACAATTATATACAGAGCGGTGATGATACTGAAGTCAATCTGGGTCTGGCCAGACTTATCGATGCAGTCTTTAGTTCACAGGAATATCAACTTAAATAACTATTTTAAAAAATAAACTCATGAAAAGAAGAAATTTTATACGATTGAGTGGCCCTTTGGCATTTACACCCGTTTTCTTGAAAAATAATTTTATCCGGCCTTTCCTTACGCCGACGTTGACTAAATATTTTGCCTGTGAAGGCATTAATGACAGAGTCCTGGTAGTTGTTCAGATCAAAGGAGGTAATGACGGACTGAACTGTGTGATTCCGATCAATCAATATGATAAATACAAGTCTTTCCGAACAAAAATTGGCATTGCGGAGTCAGATTTAGTCAATATCGATACCGGATTGCCGCTCGAAAATCAGGTGGGCTTGCATCCATCACTGGGATTATTTAAAGCGATGTATGAGTTGGATGAATTTGCCCTGATTCAGGCTGTGGGATATGCGAATTCAAATAAATCACACTTCAAGGGTACAGATACCTGGCTAAGCGGTGGTGATTCAACGCCACAATACAATAACCTGAACTCGGGTTGGATGGGCAGATATCTGGATCATTCCTATCCGGGTCTGGCAGGAGAACCAACAGTTGATCATCCGGATCCATTAGGCATTCAGCTTGGAAGTAAACAACAATCGCTGGGCTTCCATACAGAAGAACAACATGAAGCGGGAATCAATCTTTCCGGTCAGGATCCGGCTGGTTTCTATTCATTCGTATCTGAGATTGGAGGACTTCCTCCTACGAATATTCCTCCCTCTGACTATAGTACTAACATTGAATACATAGTAGATATAGAAGACTCGACCAGTAAATATGCACAACGTGTTTCTGATGTATTTAATGCAGGAAAAAACATAGCCAATTATCCGGACTATGATCTGGCTAATCAGCTAAAAACTGTAGCCCGTTTGATGGATGGTGGCATCAAGACTAAAGTTTTTGTAGTAACAATTGGTGGTTTTGACACCCACGTTAATCAGGTTGTCGATTCAGACCCAAAGACCGGCACACATGCCAATTTGTTATTGCAATTATCGGCCTCCATCGTAGCTTTCCAACAGGATATCAATGAACTGGGTATGGCTGATCGTATGATGGGCGTAACCTTCTCAGAGTTTGGAAGACGACCAAAAGAAAATGAAAATGCCGGGACTGATCACGGCACTATTGCACCTATGTTCCTGTTTGGCAAGCATGTCAAGACACAGGTGCTGGGAACCAATGTAGATTTGGACCTGGTGACACAAGATGATAATGATCTGGTCGGCCTGCAGATGGACTACAGAAGTGTCTTTACTGCGTTAATGCAGGATTGGTTGGGCGCATCAGATGTCATCGTTACTGAAACACTGTTTGAAGATTTTCTGGATAAAAAAGCACCGATTATCTCGACAGATGCTATCGTCGGTCCTGAATGTTATATAGATACCTACTTAGCGACTAAATCATCATTGCTGACGACTAAAATAAATGTCTATCCTAATCCGGCAGAACAGTTTATTCGCTTCAGATTTGACTATCCGAGGAGTACCAGAGCCTACCTGCATATAACTGATATGTCCGGAACACAATTACTGAATTATCAGGAAGATATCATCCAGGGTGTAAATGATTTTGAACTACCTGTGGTGAATTTAATACCGGGCAATTATGTACTGAATGTCCAGATCGTAGATAGCAGAAATACCTATCAGGCAAAATTTGTGAAGCTATAATTGATTCAAATCGAATAGCATTAACGTAAGTTGTCTGATGAAATAGCAAAATGATCCTTACGGGATAAAAACACATTTCTATCAAGTTTTAATCTTTTCGATTTTTTGAAACAGGCTGAGTATAAGTCACTTAGCCTGTTTTTCTTTTATATCTGTTACTACTTTCCATTAAATAATTCACACTAACAGTTTAGTTTGTCTTAGTACGCTTACTTTTGACATAAAATACGCTTAATGAAAATCGTTTTTTTTGGAACCCCTGACTTTGCTGTTGCTTCACTGGAAGCAATTCATCAATCAGGGATTGACATCGTACTGGTAGTCACAGCGCCGGACAAACCGGACAAGCGAAAAAAAGATGTCGCCTACCCTACTGCAGTGAAAACCAGGGCTCTGGAGCTGGGTCTCACTGTATCTCAACCAACATCACTTAAGAATAAAAGATTTATTCACCATCTGGAATCAATTCATGCCGACCTTTTTGTCATCGTCGCATTCCGCATGATGCCTGAAATAGTATGGAACATGCCCCGTAAAGGATCCGTCAACCTACATGGTAGCTTACTCCCGGCTTATCGGGGTGCAGCTCCGATCAACTGGGCGATAATTAATGGTGAAACAATAACCGGAGTTACTATTTTCCAACTCAGTCATGAGATTGATACGGGTCGGATCATTGCTCAAAAGGAAGTTTATATTGATTCTGCTGATGATTTTGGCACTCTATATGATAAAATGAAGAAAGCCGGGGCCACATTACTGGTAGAGACACTCCATCATTTGGATACAAATAGGGTTGATTTTCGAAAACAGGATGAGACATTGGTCTCTCAGGCGCCAAAACTGACCAATGAAAATACACAAATTGATTTCAATCGCAGTGCCCATGAAGTGTACAACTTTGTCCGTGGACTCAGCCCTTATCCAACTGCCTGGTGTTTTCTTGACGAAAAACGAATCAAAATTTTTAAATGTACAGTGAATAATACTTCATTAGCTCCGGGCCAATGGCAATCTGATTTCAAACACTTTCTCTTTATCGGATGTGGGGAAAACTCAATTTCTATTCAGGAATTACAAATCGAAGGCAAACGAAAAATGACCATCACTGAATTTCTCAATGGCTGGAAGAATCAAACGCAGCGATAATTCATATCATAACATCTGATTCAAAAATCAGATGTCAATTATCATTCAATATAAATGCAGAAAAGCCGGGTATCTGGTAATTGGTCTTTGTAAAAGTCTAACTATTGAGTCAGATCAACAACTATCTCGCTAACTTTCTTTATAAAAAAAATCATTTGTTTGGCGCTATCAAATGTTCCCTTTTCATCACCTTCCTGATCATTAATTTTATTACCTTGAGTCGATATAGCAGAATTGATTGAAACCGATTGTGCGGTCTGATCAGAATGAATCTGATTCAGTGCAGTAGATAATGTAATGGTATATGCCATAATGATTAGCAAAATGCAAGTATTGATCCACTTTCTCATATTCTGAAGTTAATGTAGTAAATGATATTCTGATAACGTTTGTTAACGCGGATTAGTTACAATTGCGCACACATTTTCCTGATTTATTGATATAAATCCATTTTCCATTAGCAAATACACGTGCAGTAGAGCCATTGAACGGTTTAGCTGATTCATAGACGAAAGGGATGATCACCTTCCCACTGTCATCGATATACCCGTATCTGCCATTCTTCACTACACAGGCCAAACCAAACGAAAAATTACTCACCTGGCTATAATCAAGTGGAACGACAATTTTCCCTGACTTATTAACAAAGCCCCATTCGCCATTGTTTTCTACACCTGCCAGACCATCAGTAAAGCTCCAGGCATTATGGTACTTGCAGGGGATGATTTCCTTTCCGGAGAGATTGACAAAACCCCATTTACCATCCTTGCGCACGCCAGCCATACCCTCTGAATAGTCGGTGACCAGATCATATTTCAATGGAGTCGCAACTTTACCACTGGTATTGATAAAACCCCATTTACCATTTTTTTTCACGCCAGCCAGGCCTTTGCTGAATCCAAAAATTTCTTCGTACTGCGTTTTTGCAATCTCTTTTCCGGCGGTATTGACAAAGCCCCATTGCCCGTTTAGTCTCACCGGTGCCATTCCATCACTGAAAGTCAATATATCGTCGTACTTCGGTGTGATACCTTTCCCTTCCATCTGAATGGTGCAATGCCACTATTAAACTTGCCGATTACCTCTACCTCGCTGGTATTGACCATTGATTTCTTCGCTTCTTCCTCCTTGCGTTTTCGTTCTGCTTCCCGCTTTGCTTTTAGAATGGCTACCTGCTTATCATGCTCCTGCCGTAATTTTGCTAACTCTTCGAGACTGGTAATCGATGTATCAGTTACAGAAAGTGAATCAAAATTCATTACAGCTCCTGAAGAAACAGCGCTATCTGTCTTACCTACAGGCGCTGAGTCTGCAACCGGTTCACTGACCACAGGTACTTCTTCCACGATTTGCGGTTTGTCTGACCTGTGCATCCACCAGTAGGCTGCACCTGCACAAATAACAATGACCATTAATGGCCAGATCCATCGATATCGGGCCCTGCCACTACCATCATCTGTTATATCTAGAGATTCCTTGCTCTGATCCTGCACAGTTGCATCAGTTTGAGCAGGGAGATTTGAAGACAAATCAGAAGCAATTGACTTACCCGGTTTCTTTTCTTTCTCTTCTTTCTCTTTTTTAGATTCCTGTTGATTTTGTTTCGTGTTTGTTTTTGAATCAGGTCTGACTTCTTCTACTGTCTTCTTTTTTTCTTCTACCGGCTTCACAATTGTCGGAACTACAATTGTGGACTTACTTTCATCAACTGGATTCTGCTGTTGATTCACAAACTCCTGCGATTGGGTCTTTGTCTGAGTGGCAGTTTTTGTAGTGTTTTGTTCCGCTTTCTTTATATCTGATGACAGATTCTCTTTTTCACTTTTAGTCACATCAGTGCTTGTTTCAGCGGCAACTGATTTGCTCTTCTCAGAATCCATTTGTTTCTTACCCAACTGACTTGCATCAATATTGCTCGTCGAAACAATTTCTACCTTATCAACCTTCGGGTCAGGCTTCTCATGCCGTACTGCTTCTATTTTCTCCCAGATGGCTCTGGCTCTGGCATCCAGTTCATCCTGATCAACTTCATCTTCATCATCAGGATTAATTTCCGGTTGCGGATTCAGATGGGTAACTACCTGCGTATGATCTCTCTTTGCTTCACCGATTGACGGATGCTCTTCATTTTTATCCTGTTTCTTTGCCTCCTTTTCAGTCTTCCTCTCCGATGTTTCTACCTCGGTCTCTTTTGTTGTATTCGTGATTTGCTTTTCTTCACTCTCTGTTTCTGTGGGTTCAAACAGTGAAGTCTGCCGATTCTCCTGGGTAAAAGATACACGCTTCTCCCCCGTGATTGCTTCCAGCATACTATCAAAATCAGGATATCTGTCCACCTGATTCTTCGCAGTAGCTATTTGTATGATTTCATTGATGTGAAATGAATACGAATCAATAAATGGTAAAGGATCATTGAGAATCCGGATTCGAATTTCGTCAATACCACTATTTGAGACATTATACGGATCTTTTCCAGTCAAAAGGCTGTAAAGTGTCACACCAAATGTATAAATATCAGTGGCTGCACCGACCTTTCCTACATGTTGTATTTGTTCAGGGCTGAGATATAAAATATCCTCCGAATCTTCATCTTCAGGAAACAATTCACTTTCGAAAAGTGCCCCTTTAAAGTCCGTGATCTTCAAATCTCCGCGGGGTGTAATCAACAAATTCTTTGGGCTTAGTAAACCATGGACAATGCCGAGCCGATGTGCCTCTGCCAGTGTAGGCAATATTTGTTTGCACCAGCGAATGATTTGATTTTCAGGAATATTTCCGAAATTCTGAATATACTGTTCGAGATTATAACCATCGATATACTCCATCACTAACTGGATAGAGTGATCCACCTCATCTTCTACGATTTCAAATACCTTCCGGATATTTGGGCTTTGCAGTTTTTGTGCAGCCTGACCTTCTCTGATTAGTTGTTCCTGAAAAAACTTATTGTTGCTCAATGCAGGCTTGAGTACTTTCACAGCAATCTTATGTACAGGATCTACTTCCATGCTGTACACCTGTGTGTATTTACCGGAACCTACCAGTACGAGATTAAATTTCTGATCTCTGATCAATTCTCTTGCTGCTTTATATCATGAAAACCATTAGAATCACTTAATGTTCCATCGGCACACCGAATGATTCTGCCTGGAAATTTTTCCAGTATCCGATAGTCATGTGTCGCCAATATTACAGCGGTATCGCTATCGCACAATGACCGTATGAGACTGATGATGACATCAGAAGTATCCGGATCGAGATTACCAGTCGGTTCATCTGCAATCAGTAGTTCAGGCTTGTTCAGCAGTGCTCTGGCAATCGCCACCCGCTGCTGTTCTCCGCCCGATAATTCATGGATATGCTTATGTCCGATGAAAGGGAGATTGACCTGTTCCAGTACTTCATCGATGCGCTTCTTC
The DNA here is from genome assembly GCA_964525915.1 of uncultured Saprospiraceae bacterium. GTDB lineage: Bacteria > Bacteroidota > Bacteroidia > Chitinophagales > Saprospiraceae > Parvibacillus. Next base: position 18,250 of record CAZGKN010000008.1, read on the forward strand.
ATCTCAGCCTTATTCTTCCAACCGGTTGCCTTAAGCACATAGACCAGATTGTCAAATACATTACGATCATGAAGCAGATTGAAATCCTGAAATATCATACCCAGCTTTCTTCTCAACAGGTGCACATTCTTGCGCTTGAGTGTCTTCAGATCAAATCCTACTACCGAGCCTTCCCCATTCAGCAACGGTAGCTCAGCATAAATCGTCTTCAGAAAACTGGACTTGCCGCTGCCGGTCTTACCTACTAAATAACAGAATTCACTTTTACCGATACTGAGATTCACATTATTCAGAATCATAAACCGGCTCTGGTAAATGTCTGCATTCTTAAATTCGAGTACAGTGTCAGTCATATTTAGCAAACGTTCATGTTTATTATCTTAAAGGACAAAAATATATAAATTATAATTATATGTAAAATATTAATACAAGTTTTTGTCCCAGAATGCATAGAATGCGCTTTATAAAACCAAAAATGAGTAGTTTCGACAAAATCAAATAGTCACATACATCTTAACATCTCCAGCAAACGTAGCTCCTTTCAATATGGATTCTATTTCAAAAATCGTAGTAACAATATTGTTTTATTTGAGTAGTATCCAAAACACAAATGGCCGGGACATTCCCCGGCCATTATAAAAAGTTACAAGCATAAAGTATTTATTCAGATAGACAAATGCCTTGAAAGTGAATACTGACAGGACTCCTAATGCACATCTGCTTACAATCGACCTTTGATCGTACTATCCATCGTATCAAATTCACGCGCTTTTTTAAGCTTTTTATTTCCAAAATTATAGGTGATTTTTAACGAAAATTCATTGTTGTATTCATCTGACCGGATGTTATTGTAATAACCACCTGCCTGACTACCGGTGATATTATCAATCTGTGTATGGAAAATATCTCCAGCCTCTGCGAGAATCGTCCAGTTATCCCAAATCTTTTTCACCGACAGTGAGAGATTTTGCTGATGAGCAAGCAGTCCTATTTCCATTTGTCTGGGTGACATATACCAGTAGTTAACTCCTAAATACCAATCTTTTTTATTGGATAAGCGAATATTATTGTTCAGTTGTATTGTATAACTTCTGTTTGAATTATCTACGGTATATGGAAAGAGTATTTCTGTGTATCCTTCTACCGGAACAGAAGTCGGATCTTTTGTTATCGTACCTTTATAGGTCTCCAGATCAATACTGGCGAGATAATTCATGCTCCATATCCCATCAAACCAGGATTTATCCATACCAATGGTAAAACTCAACAAACGGCTCTTTCCATAATTAGTCCGGATATATCTTAAAAAACGGGTTTCTTCCTGCGTAGCATTATTGACCATGATTCCCTGCATCGGAATCTGACCAAAGGCATCATTTACGATTCTGTATTGGATCGAACCATAGTATGCCTCTTTCAACATGTACATCAGCTCCTGATTGTAGTATTTGGCTGGTAGAACGAATGGATTATTCTGGATATAATTGGTCGGTGTGAAATATTTCCGGGAAGGATTCAATTCCCAAAATGCAGGTCTTTTTATCCTGCTGGAAAATGAATAGGTAATCGTATTATTCTTATCCGGAGAATAATTAATATTCGCCGTGGGTAGTAAATTATAATAGTTGCGATTTATCTCATATTCCTTTCCTATTACGATTCCTTTACTTCGGGTGGATTCAATGCGCAAACCACCTTTAGCAGTAATTTTTTCACTAATTATTGCTTCCAAAGCGCCATAAGCACCCAATATCTGTTCATTATATTGAAAATGATTAGACAAAGATTCATTGAGTTTATAACCATCATCAGTCAAATCTTCCTGCTGTGTATTATTGTCTGTTTCTGTTTCAGTCCAACTGACACCGGTAAGTAGGGCTACATTTCGGTTCCACCGGTGTTTGTAATCAATGATTCCACCCATATTGGTGATATATTGAGGTACCGATTGCCTCAATGCACTGTAATCGCCCGCATCATACGGAATATATTCATTTTGATTATCCATCAACCTGCGATACTTCAATAGTGTACCGCTCGCAGCCAGCTTGCTACCATTATCATCCGTAGCCAGTTCATAATAGATAGAAAAAAGATGATTGTGTGTTGCCGCATTTTCCATATTTTTAGTACGGCCTTGCAAGAGACCATCTGTATAATTATCCACTGATACTACCGAACCAAAACTCTTATTGTATCGAAATCGATAATTCGCTCCTAAAATTTGTTTTTTTGATAAAGCGTATTCTGCATTGATTTGGGTTCCAAAATTGAGATTAGGATCGATTACAAACCCCTTAGTCTCACTTCTGAATGTGTCATTCCCATTGGAGAGATTATACTCATCCCGCTCTTTGTATGAACTCCCATTTACTGAAGTATTGAGTGCAAAATTATTGCTACGAAAATTAAGATTTACACCTCCACCATAATTATAATAATATCGGAGATTATTATTCATTTTAATGGTACCATTGTACCCATCACTCTGTTGCTTCTTTAATACTACATTGATTATCCCTTCATTGGCTTCTACCTGATATTCACTGCCGGGATTAGTGATTACCTCTATCCGGCGAATTTGTTCAGAGGGTAAGCTTTTCAGGTACTCAGCCACAGCTTCAGCATCCATATTGGTTTTCCGACCATTAACATAGATAACTGCCTGGGCATTCCCCAGTATTTTAAATTCGGTACCTTTCATATTGGACACCATTGGAGTTTCCTTTAGCAGATCATAAGCGTTATTACCCTTTGCTTTTGGCGATTGTGCTACTTCATAAATCAGTTTATCAGACTCTTTATGAAATATTTTTGATGTAATGATTACTTCATCAAGTGTATCCAGAGATGCATGACAATAGATTTTCTTATCCAATGAACCATTCAATTCAAATTTCTCCTGATAGACTATATCAAAATTGTTCTTTACATAAATCTCATACTGACCGGACTTTAGATCTGTAAATGCATAACTGCCCTTCTCATCAGTAATCGCACTTAGTTCACTTCCACCATGATGTAGAATCACCTCAGCGTAATCAACCGGCTTCACAGTAGCAGAATCAATGATATGAACAGTCAGACTGTTCTGACCCCATGATTGAGTTGCCCACATTACAAGCAGTGTAAAAAGAATCTGTTTCATTTAATTTTCATTTTTAAGTGTTGGTAAAATTATTTCTGTAACTTTTTTACCCTTTAAATCGTAATCCCTCTGATCACCTGTTCACAAATAGATTTATGTTTTAAAAGGTATTGCAAATCTAATACTACTATGCGTTACATAGTACATGTCTAAGCATTATTTAGCTAAATGTTGTTTTTTCCCCGACAAACAGCGCTCCTTTATGTATTAATTTCGGCAATTACAATTTGTAAAGGAAAAGAATCAGACTGATTTTTACAATCACAGCGTTGATAAATTGATTAGATAATCATAGGGTACAGATAATTGAATTTGTTTTATTTATCATTGAATAGATACCCATGAATTAGCATGAAAATTCGTAAGTTTGCATTTGAATTGACAGAATTTGTCCAAGGAGAATAAACAGGTGCTATGAAAAAAATGCAATTACTTTTGATCGGTGTCATAATGGTGGCGATTGTCGTCCTGATACTGGCCAGCAATGACACTTCTACCTATGGAAATTTCAAAACAGCAACTACTACTGAACATTCAGTGAAGATAGTGGGCACATTGGTTAAAGACAAACCAATGATTTACGATCCGGCGAAGGACCCGAACTACTTCTCGTTTTACATGAAAGATAATAAAAATATCGAAAAACAAGTGGTGCTGAAGGCTGCAAAACCACAGGATTTCGAACGATCCGAACAGATCGTGCTGACCGGACAGATGAAAGATGGTATTTTTGAAGCATCAGATATGCTGATGAAGTGTCCTTCGAAATACAAGGAAGATGAGATCTATGTAAAATCAAAAGAGATCTGACCATCTATTTTTTAAGTACTACTCATACATGAACAATACGGTAAAATATATAGGTGAGCACCTCTGGTGCGGCCAACTTGGATACGCATTAATCATTTTGGCATTTGTTTCAGCACTGACCAGTGCCTGTGCTTATTTCCTCTCCTCGGCCTCACGCACCGGGACGGACGACAGTGAAAAATGGAAAAAGCTGGGTAAATCAGCATTTCTGGTGCATATCGGTTCAGTTTTCGGGATCATGATACTCTTGTTTTCCATGATGTTTGCCGAGATGTACGAATATCATTATGTATGGTCACATGTCAGTTCTGATCTGTCTAAATATTACATCTTCGCGGCCTTCTGGGAAGGACAGGAAGGGAGTTTTCTGCTTTGGATATTCTGGCACTCAGTTCTGGGCTTGTTTTTACTCAGAGCAAAAGACAACTGGGACAGGGACACTATACCATTTCTGTGTCTGATCCAAGCGTTTCTCTTATCTATGATTTTAGGTCTGTATATTCCATTTACTGAAATCAGAATCGGGAATTCACCTTTTGCATTGCTGCGCGATACATTGAATGCACCGATTTTCTCACAGGCTAATTACCTGTCACAGATACAAGGTAATGGACTGAATGTCCTGCTCCAGAATTACTGGATGACGATACATCCGCCTACCCTGTTTTTGGGTTTTGCCTCCTGTAGTATTCCGTTTTGTTTTGCTATGGGTGCGCTCAGATCAGGCAGACACAAAGAATGGTTGCGCGTAGTCCAGCCCTGGGCTTTGTTTGCTGCAGGCATATTGGGTACCGGCATTTTATTGGGCGCAGCATGGGCTTATGAGGCATTGAGTTTCAATGGATACTGGGCATGGGATCCTGTAGAGAATATGTCATTGGTGCCCTGGTTGGTTCTATTGGCAGGGATTCACTCAAACATGATAACCCGTCACACCGGTCGTAGTTTGAAGAGTACGTATTGGTTTTATATTGCAGCTTTCCTGTTGGTCACATACAGTACGTTCCTGACACGGTCCGGCATTCTGGGCGATTCATCAGCGCATGCCTTTACTGAAAAAGGACTGGAATGGCATCTGATCTATTTTATCGCCTTTTTCGTGATACTTTCCTTCTGGAATTATTTCACACACAATAAGAAAATTCCTGTCGTAAAAACCGAAGAAGGTATTGTATCCAGAGAATTCTGGATGTTTATCGGAGCTATCGTACTCATTTTTTCTTCCATATTAATCACATTCACCACTTCGCTGCCGGTTTATAATCAAATATTAGATGGGATCGGATCACTGGTAGGTAAAGATTATACCTCACTGCATCGCGCTGCGCCTTCGGATCCGATCGCGCATTATAATAAGTTTCAACTGTGGACTACGGTGTTCATGGCATTGATTACAGGATTTACCTATTTCCTGCGGTATAAACAGGAAAAATTGAGTGCCACACTATTAAAAGCTTTCTGGACCAACATAAGTGCAGCACTGGGAGCGGCTGCCTTAGCTACATTCATCACGTCACTGCTACTGGAATTAGGTTCCTGGCAATACTACCTGCTCGTCTTTGCCGGCTGGATGGCATTCTTTGGCAATCTGATTTATTTCATTCGTTACCTCAGGGACAAACCCAAAGCTGCCGGGTCAATACTGTCGCACCTGGGTTTTGGCCTGATGATCATTGGATTAATAGCTTCAGGTTTAAATAAGCGCTTCATTTCCACTAATCCATTTACTCAGAAAGGGCTGGTACGCGATAGTGATCTGGGAAAAAATATGTTGATCTTCAAAGGTGTACCTACACTCATGCAAGGATATGAGGTGACCTATGTAAAAGATACAATGATCAAGAATATCCGGACTTACAGTGTATTATTCGATAAATTGGATAAAAAAGGAGATAAAACCGGAGCTCAATTTACGCTCCGGCCGAATGTCGTTTATGACCGCCAATTGACAAAGATTGCAGCAGTCAATCCATCGACCAATCGCAATCTGGACAAGGACCTCTATACCCACATCGCATCTCTACCGCCGGAACAGGTCAGTTTCGAACAGGCAAAATCAAAAGAAGATTCACTGGATTATAAGGATTTTACTTTTACCGGTCAAAATGAGTATGTAACGGATCACAACACTTACAAACTGGAGGGCATCACTTTCAAGCCTGGTCGGTCAGATTATAAGCGAGAGAAGGGAGACCTCCCTATCGGAATTAATATTTCAATTCACAATAAGAAAAAAGACAGTACTTATTTTGCCCAACCCTTGATAATACTACGTAAAGAAGCCGTAGTTACCATGCCGGCACAGTTAAATGATCTGTCTGTCAAAATCAAAATAAAGGAGGATATTTTCAGTCAGTTTTTTGATCAGGCTGCCAAATCAAAACAATTATTCACGGTTAAAAAAGGAAATAGCTTTGATTTTCAGGGTATTAAACTGACACTCAGCCAATTCAAAAAAATAGAGGAAAAAGATAAATCATTTTCAGTATCCGCCATTCTCACCGACAGTAGCGGCAAATCAATTGCCGAGCCGGTACTGGAGATCGTAGGCAACACACTACAGAGTCCAAAAACCTATCTGGAAGGTCATGGTGCATTCATCTCCTTTACGAATTTGAATCCTGCCAGTGAATCAGCTACCTTTGAGGTCAATTCGATGATCCCGCCACACGTCAATATTCCGGTGAGTATCGCCGAAAATTCATTCCGCAGTGATTACATCGTGATAGAAGCAGTAATCTTCCCGGGGATTAACTTTTTCTGGGGCGGATGCCTGATGATGATGGGTGGATTATTTGTCTCAATGGTTCACCGAAAAAAGTTGAATCGTCAGAAAAATGCAAATCCGGCGGATTAACATATTAGGCATGGGCAATGTGGCTTACCACCTGACCCGGGGATTTAGCCAACTCGATTCAGTCCAACAATTGAGTGTTTGGGGCCGAACTGCTAAGAATGATTCATTGTTCAGCACCATCTCCGACTCTGTCAGGATAATTCACGATATATCTAAATTGCCGGATGCTGATTTGCACATCATCGCAGTGCAGGATGACGCAATCAGTACGGTTTTTAATTCTTTGCATCACCGGCAGAACATCATCGTGCACACCTCAGGCTCAGTGGCACACACGATATTAACGGGTTCTGAACATTTTGGTGTTTTCTATCCCCTACAGACATTTTCAATACATAAGCAAGTGGACTGGACGGGTATTCCAATCTTCATCGAAGCCAGTGACCCGGAGACCAGAGAATCGCTGAATAAACTGGCAGAAAAATTATCCGGATATTTCATACAAGCTGATGATGCCCAGCGCAGGTCCCTGCATATTGCTGCTGTATTTGCGAATAATTTCTCAAATCACATGATGGCGTTGGCACAACAATGGCTTGAAAAATATCATTTGCCTTTTCAAGTACTTACGCCACTGATTCGTGAGACCATTACAAAATTAGATCAGTTGACACCACATCAGGCGCAGACCGGACCTGCACGGCGACATGACAGTGAAGTGATCCGTACTCACCTGTCCATTCTTTCCAATGATCCGCAACTACAGGAAATCTACAAAAAAATCTCCGCTTCGATAGAAGCTATGTATCCACTTGAATAATTGTTAATTGTTAATGGTTAATTGTTAATGGTTGAAGTCACATGATTTTGGTTGACAACTTTTAGCAATCAGTAATTAAAAAAACGCTCCACTTCTTCCTTCTTCCTTCTCCCTTCTTTCTTCTCACAAAAGCTTCTCCCGCAGAATCCCTCAGATCAACACAGATGAAACATCAATTCGCAATTCAGACATCGTCATAGAAATAACTATCCCCTTTCAACTTTCAACTCTCAACTAAAAAACCCGTTTAATACAATCTAATTTATGCGTTATTAGACCTTTATTTTGATTATAAATGCCATCGATCGTCAATTCATCGATTCTAACTTCGCCGTGGGCATGAATAATCCCTTCAGGTATAATTATCCCTACATGGGTGATTTTATCTGATTTCGTAGTAAAAAAAGCCAGGTCACCGGTTTGTCTATTAGCAAAGTCCACTGAATGCCCTGATAATACTTGTCGGGAGGCATTTCTGGGCAGCCAAACCCCTTTTGCTTCCATCACCAACTGGGAAAAACCACTACAATCAATTCCCATCACAGATTTCCCTCCCCAGAGGTAAGGTGCGCCGAGAAATCGCTTTGCTACCTGTACAATGTCCAAATCATTTTCAACAGTGCGGTTTATCAGACTAAGGCTTGGATTTATTTGCTTTACCGCCGTATCCATCTTACTTCCAAATCCTAACCATTGTTGGCCCCCTATCCCCAGCTGAACTAAGGCAACCATCTCTGTCAATAGAAATGCACCTTCTTCTTCCTGCGCAGTAGAAAACAATTTCTGATCTACCCAACCGGTATAATCTTCATTTCCCAATTGTATTTCCACCCAATCACCTTCCCCTGATTGCAGCAATTTTACTTGTTCACCATATAATACTTGTGTCTCCAGTTCTGCACGATCATCGGGGGCTGAGCGCATGGCAGCCAGTGCTACTTTACATTGCAGAAACCTTTGGTCAACCATTTCCATACCCTCAAAATTAATAAACAAGTTACATCTCCACTGATAGAATTTTAAATATAACCGAACCTTTGTATTTTTGCGCTCCGTTTGACAAATTAAATAATATGTTCTGGACACAGGAAGTACTAAAAGGCATAGATGCTTCATTGCCCCAATTAGTGAATGATAGCAAAACACCTTCGGGTGAACCACACGTGGGCTCACTCCGTGGCGTTCTCATACACGATGCTATCTATAAGGTACTCAAGGCTAATGGCTTGAATGTCCGTTATACATTTGGCTCTGATGATTATGATCCGGTGGATGAAATTCCAAAAGGTCAGGATGAACATTTTCGCCAGTATCTGGGCTTCCCACTTTGTAACACGCCGGCGCCTGCAGGTAGTGAACACAGTGATATGGCTGAACATTTTATCTCCGGTTTTTTTAAAACTTTTGATGAACTGGGCGTTGAAGCTGAGCGCTATCGCATGCGGGATGTTTATCGTTCCGGTCAATTCAATGATGCGATCGAAGCTATGCTGAATAATTCTGACAAAATCCGCGAAATCTATAAATTAGTCAGCGGTTCGGAGAAATCAGCCCAATGGTTCCCTTTTCAGTCAATCTGCGAAAACTGTGGACGCATAGGGACTACTGAAGTCATTGATTTCGATGGAAAAGAAGTAACGTATGTCTGTCGTCCGGATATGGTCACCTGGGCTCAGGGCTGCGGATACAAGGGTAAGCGATCTCCCTTCAATGGCGAGGGAAAGTTGCCCTGGAAGCTGGAGTGGGTTGCTAAATGGATGACCTGGGGCATCACTATTGAAGGTGCAGGAATGGACCACTCGACCAAAGGTGGCTCCAGGGATGTTTCTGGCCGGGTTTTGGGACAAGTCTTCGGTAAGAAAGCACCGTACAATGTACCCTATGGTTTTTTCCTGGTAGGTGGTGCTAAGATGAGCTCATCTAAAGGTATTGGTTCTACAGCCAAGGAAATGGCAGAGTTCCTGTCACCGGAGATGTTGCGCTACCTCATGTTGGCTACACCACCTAAGCGTGCGATCAACTTTGACACGAATGAAGCCTATATGGTGAAAATGTATAATGATTTTGATACAATGCGTCAAGGTGCATTCGATCCGGAGAAACATGACATGTATCAGGAGATGTACTTCATCACTGAACCCAAAGTGAAAGAATACTACTTTCTGCCGCCATTTTCACTTGTAAAAAATCTGATTCAGTTACCACATATCAATATTTCACAGGTCACAGAACAGATGAAAGGATCACCTCTCAATGACCTGGAGAAGAGTCATCTGCAAAGCCGGATCGACAGTGCGCTGTATTGGTTAGATCACTATGCTGAGGACGATGATAAGTTTACCATCCAGCAACACTACAACCCGGAGATCCTAAAGAATCTTACCCCGGAAAATCAAATGTTTCTCTACCTGTTCAGACAGATGCTCGACTCGGTAGAATGGAATGAAGCAGCACTGCAACAATTAGTTTTTGACACTTCCCGTCTGGTACCTACCCTACCTAAAAATAGCTTTAATGCGGTCTATCAACTGTTTCTGGGCAAAGATAAAGGCCCGCAAGTAGGCTCATTGCTTTATTATCTCGATAAGGAATTTGTGCACCGATTACTGAACGAGGTTCCACTGGATCCGAATACATTGATTCCCCAATTGGTGAATTCTGCTGATGATATAAATTCCTTCCTGGAAAAAGAGGGAAAAAATATTGTCAAAATTACTGCAGAAAATGCGGTTTATGGCACAGAAAATATAAGCACTCTGACTATTATTAACGAAAAAGGACAAAAAATGATTCGTCGATTTGTTGCCTCACCGGAATCAGTCCGATTGCTGAATAAATGGTACACAAAATAAAATTTCTTATATATAAAATTTATTTATAAGTTATTCTGCATAAAGCTTTTAACCCATATTAGATAATTTTATAATATATTTGAAAAGTCACAAAAATAACTATCCTTAACATTTCGTTAACGTTTGCTGCCCTTAGTAAATATTCCTATTGAAACTTAGTTATAGCGTCATTTAACTAAAGGCTAGAAATTCGCATTTAGAACTCATTAACCACCACTGAAGCTGAATCCCGGCATTAGACATACATCCTAAGTGACTATTTCTATCTTTGCCCTATAACAAGTAATTATAATCCGAAAGCAGCTAATATTATTATCTGCTTCATTATGCAGTATTTCAACTCCCAAACAAGAAACCTTAATTTTAAACAAAAAGACTGTAATAGATGAAATTTCTACCAAAGTCAATTGTGCTTATTATTACGATTTTATTCTTTTTAGGCATTAACCAATCGACAGGACAAAGCTTATTATTAGTAAATAATTTTAAGTTTCTTTCCAACATTTCAAAAGAACACAACCTCCGTTCTGATATCCTTAGTTTCGCACATGATTATATAGGTACACCGTATGTGTCCAGCGGAACTACGCCAAAGGGTTTTGATTGCTCCGGTTTTGTTCGTTTTGTTTTTCAGCAATATGGCTATGAATTAGCGCACAGTTCCAGAGCTCTAGCTACTACCGGTGAATCTGTGGCACGTAAAGATGCCAAACCAGGTGATCTGGTTATCTTCGCCTATCGGGGGCGTATTCATCATGTAGGTATCGTATTGTCAAACAATGATGGAAATATTGATATGATTCATTGCAGTACCAGTCAGGGTGTAGTCATCGAGAATATCAATTCTGATGATTATTGGAACAAACGTTTCTACAGCGTACGCCGGGTACTATAGCGTTCTTGCCCTGTAGTATTGCATGCTCAGGTTCCATTTTCTAAATTTATCAACTTCCCAATACTGGTTGTTTTTGCTGTGTTTGAAATACAGGAAAATAAATGTAACTATTCAGTTGTGCCAAAAAATAGAACAAGGTCGCTTACTTTTATCACTTTGCGAATCTTGGTGCAATACTTTGTGTGACTTAGTGGTTGAAAAAGAATAATAGTCATCAGAATGGGTAGATTTAATGTAACGATTCAGTTGGCTCACAAATAATCTAAATCGTTCTTTTTAAAACATTAATTATCAGAGCATCTGATTAGTTACAAATAAATTGATTTATCAGGTTTTCCATCTCTAAAGTTTATACTCAAATTAACAATCATCCAATCATTCCCTTATTGTAATAAATGTAATCTCAAATATTTTCCACCACATTGTTTCGGTTTAATACATTTTCACTAATTTGCTCTCATTAATAATATTGAGAAATGGTAAAAATAAAATTTGGAACAGATGGTTGGCGTGCTATCATCGCCGATGAATATTCAGTAGAAAATGTACGCAGAGTGACTGCCGGTGCGGCACAATGGATGCAGCAAAATAATATGGGTAAGGTGGTGATTGGCCACGATTGTCGCTTTGGTGGCGAAATGTTTTTAAAAGCGGCAACTGAAGTCTTTGCTTCGTATGGTATTCACGTTTATTATGCTATTGATTTTGTCTCCACACCCATGGTCTCACTGGGTGTCGTAAAACTGAAAGCTGATCTGGGAATCGTCATCACAGCAAGTCATAACCCACCTTCTTACAATGGTTATAAACTAAAATCCAGTTATGGCGGACCATCCATCCCGGCTGATATCGCCGCTGTAGAATCATTGATTCCGGATGAATACATTCCGGGAAATGTTGTTCCCTTTGATGAATTAGCCTCTGCCGGTAAAATAGAAAATATCGATCTCGAGACTATGTATGTACGCCATGCAGAAGAACATTTCGATCTGGCTGCAATTAAGAACAGCGGTATGAAAATCGGTTATGACGCCATGTATGGTGCAGGTCAGCGAGCCATGCTGCGTTTACTGCCGGATGTCATCCACTTACATTGTGATTATAATCCGTCATTTAAAGGTCAGGCACCAGAGCCCATTGGCAAGAATCTGACCGAATTTTCTGACATGATCCGAAGCCGGGGTGATATAGCATTAGGAATAGCCAATGATGGCGATGCTGATCGTATCGGACTTTTCGACAGTAAAGGTGAGTTTGTTGATTCACATCACATCTTACTTTTACTCCTGTATTATCTGCACCAAGTTAAAGGCATGGATGGTGAAGTAGTTGTCACATTCTCAGTTACGGACAAAATGAAAAATCTGGCAGAGAAATATGGTTTAAAATATGAAGTGACTAAGATTGGCTTTAAATATATCGCTGAGATTATGACACATAGAGACGTACTCGTAGGTGGTGAAGAAAGTGGCGGTCTGGCAGTAAAAGGCCACATACCTGAGCGTGATGGTATCTGGATGGGACTAGTAATCGCTGAATTCATGGCTAAAACCGGCAAGACACTGGATCAATTGATTCAGGAAATCTATAATCTGGTGGGCTCATTTTATTTTGACAGGGATGACCTCCACATCACTGAAGCAAAGAAACAGGAAATAATCGCTGTGTGTAAGAACACGCCTTATACTCATTTCCAGGATCTGAATGTCGAAAGTTTAGAAACTTTGGATGGATTTAAATTTATCCTTGGTGACAGCCGATGGGTGATGATCCGCCCTTCCGGCACAGAACCTGTGCTACGTGTCTATGCACAGGGGAAAGATAAAGCAGATACACGATCTATACTCGACAAAGTGAAACAAACCATTTTATAAGGCATTTTTCAGTTTTAAATTCATAATCAAATGAAATATTTTACCTTTATATTATTCTTTTTTAGTATATGTTTATCAGAATCATTTGCTCAACCCATGGAAATGGTCGGATGTCACATGCGTTACAAGCACATGGCAGACTACAAGTGGACTGAAAAAGATAACCATGACTGGGCGTTGGCTCCGGTCGAAAGGTCGGATACTTTCGACATTCTTGATTATGATTTGAATATTGATCTGACTTCTTCTAATCAGCGCCTCTTGAAAGGTAAAGCAATCATAACCTTCTCAGTTAAAATGCCTGGACAGACTGCACTTAATCTGGATCTGTTGGATCTGACTATTGATTCCATACAGGCAGTCGATGGCACACCTTTGCAATATGGATATAGCTCACCTCTTTTAAATATACATTTTCCGGACACACTATTGACTGGAGTCATTTACAAAGTTGCTGTCTCTTATCATGGGACACCAAAGACCAGTCCGTCCGGATTTGGTGGTTTTTATTTTGAAGATGGAATTGCTTACAATCTGGGGATCGGGCTTACAGATGATCCGCACAACTTTGGCAGAAGTTGGTTTCCCTGCTTTGATAATTTCGTAGAGCGAAGCACCTACACTTATCGTGTACTGGCACCGGAAGCATTTACTACTTATTGTGTAGGACACAGAGTTTCAGACACGCTGATAGCGAATGTAGGCCGATATACTGTCTATCGAATGGATCAGCAAATTCCTACCTATCTGTCAGCTATCGCTTCCTCTACCTATACAGATTTCTCCTATGTTTATAATAGTATTTACGGCGATTTGCCTGTACAATTAGTTGCTAAGCCTCAGAATATGAATGATGTCAAAGCGTCGTTCATAAATCTGGACCACGCTATCGATGCATTGGAATCCTGGTACGGCAAATACCCTTTCGAACGGGTTGGCTATGTGATGACTTCACGTGGAGCAATGGAACATCCGGGAAATATCGCTTATCCTGTCTCCTCTACAGCGAATGGTACTGAAGCCAGAGGATTGTACAGCCATGAATTGACTCATCTCTGGTGGGGCGACCTGACGACACTGAAAACTCAGGCAGATATGTGGATCAAGGAAGGCAATGCGGAATACGGGAGCCATTTGTTTACAGAGGCATTGGAAGGTCGCGCTGCGATGGAAAATCTGATGAAAGACAATAACAATACCGTATTCACTACAGCCCATGTACAGGATAAAGGATATCTGCCATTATCACCCATGCCAAAGCGAATCACTTATGGCGTCACTACATACAATAAAGGTGCGATGGTCTTGCACTGTCTGCGCGGATATCTCGGTGACGATTTGTTCAGATCCAGTCAGCAGAAAGTGTTACAGGAGTATGCATACAAAAACCTTACTGCTCAGACCTATCGCGATGCACTGTCCGCCGCATCAGGGATAGACCTGACCGATTTTTTCAATCGCTGGGTATTGGATTCCGGTTTTTATGATTTTGCCATTGTAAGTTTCCAACAGTTGGATTTCTCTGAATACACGCACATGTTGACTATTCGTCAGAAACTTTACCACTCATCCGATTTTTGCAAAGATGCGCCGGTCTCTATTACCATTGTGGATAGTGAAAATAAATTACACACAGAGAAAGTAATTTGCAACGGCGAAACTAGTGAAATAGGCCTGAAGTTAACTTATACACCAATTGCAGTTTTTATCAATACACCCATGACACTAAACCTGGCACAATTCGCACAAATGGCAAAAATTACTTCAAATGCCGGTGTCAATGTGCCTTATGGATCGATGATTATTCGTACATCAGACTACAAAGACACTACCTATATCAATGCAGAACATCACCTGACCAGTGCGGACAGGCCATTGAATCCGGATGCACCGTTCAGATTATCTACCAATCACTTCTGGAAAATTACAATTGCTGACACCAGCAAAGCGCATTTCAAAGTCAATCTGGAGTACAGCATGGGTTCAGACCCTAGCTTACTGCAACATGGTGAAGATTCATTGCAACTCTTCTGGAGGCCGGATGGCCGGTCAGAATGGTCTGTATATCCATTTTATAAAAAAATCAATACGTCTCCCAATGATAATTATGGTAGGATTAATCTGAGCTATACCATGAATGGTGATTATGTTTTTGGAAATATTGATCCTGCGGCTGTTAGCAATCATGAAACGGATGCCGCTGATGAGGTAATTGCATACCCTAATCCTGCTTCCACACAAGTGTCTGTTCAATTACCTTCAAGCAATATACACAGTAATTATCAGGTGAAGCTTTTCAATGAATCCGGCGCTGAAGTTCACTGCACTTCTAATTCAAATAAAGAAAATTTACTAACAGTTGGATTACCAGTTAACATTCCTGCCGGAAAATATGTTATTCAGGTCTATTCGGATAAAACATTAATCGCTAATAGTAAATTTGTTAAAGTAAATTAAGTGGATTGACCCGTACACCATTGTTTCCTGACGATCTGGATCAGGTACTTGAATTATCAAGATTACTTCACCTGTGTGAAACATACTGCTTTGGCCAGCCGGCTAAAGCCAGATTTTCATCGGACTTATTCTCGTCTGACACAGCATTAAATACGGCCCGTATGGCCGAAGTAGCAGAATATGCGATGGCTCTGAGAACCAGTTCACCGCCACCATTGAGCCATTATGAAGATATTGGGAGCTTCCTGACTAATCTGAAAATCCCGGGCTTTGTGCTGGATTTCGAAGATATTCTACGGATAAAAAATATCCTGCATATCACACAACTCCTGAATAGTTGGCTCAATCAGGAACGGAGATCCACTTATCCCCTCATCTGTACAGATATCAATAGGGTAGAATATTCCGAAAGCTATCTCCGGCAAATCCGCAAAGTAATCAATGACCAGGGGGAAATAAAAGAAGATGCCAGTCCGGAGCTGGTGCGAATCAAACGCGCAATTCAATCAAAAATTCATGAAATAGATAAAGTTTTTAACAAACTTTCCGGAGAATACCGGTCAAAGGAACTGCTATCTGAAAATGTCGAGAGCTACCGAGGTGGAAGACGCGTACTGAGTGTACCGGTAGAAAATAAACGGCGTGTTCCCGGTATCATCCATGATGAATCAGCTACCGGAAAAACGGTTTTTATCGAACCTCAGGAACTAGTCCCACTCAATAATGAGATTATGGAACTCGAACATTCAGAGCTTCGGGAGATTGCAAAAATCATCCGTGACCTGTGTGAATCAATCCGCAGTGGTGCAACCGACTTTGCCAATTACCTGAATCTAATCACCAATCTTGATTTCCTCAGAGCCAAGGCGTTACTTGCATTGGAATATGGAGGCAATCAATGCCGGTTGTTAAACGAGCCGGAATTGCATCTGCGTGAAGCTGTACACCCTTATCTCTATATTAAAAATAAACACAATCACAAAACCACAGTACCCTTTGAACTAAAACTGGATAAGACTAATCGCATCCTGCTGATCTCCGGACCCAATGCCGGTGGTAAATCTATTCTGATGAAAAGTGTCGGATTGATCCAGTTACTCGCACAATCAGGTTTTCTCGTACCTGTTCACCCGGGAAGTGAGATCGGTACTTTTAATCAGATTTTTGCAGCAATTGGTGACAGACAATCCATCGAAGAAGATCTGAGCACCTATAGTTCTCACCTGAAGACGATGAAATATTTCGTGGATCATGTGGACTCCCGTACACTCATACTGATCGATGAATTTGGTACAGGAACAGATCCGGATATCGGTGGAGTATTGGCTGAAAGTATGCTGGCCTATTTTACCCACAAGCACGTATGGGGCGTGGTTACTACCCATTATTCATTACTGAAATTGTTTGCACACAATAACAAGGGCATCTTCAATGGCTCTATGCTTTTTGATAGTGAACATCTAGTTCCCACTTACCAGTTCAAGCCCGGAAGCCCCGGAAGTTCATTCGCTTTTGAGCTCGCCCGTGCCAGTGGCCTGCCCGGCAAAATAACAAACGGCGCCGAACAAAAACTGGGTTCGAAAAAATATAAAGTAGAGACATTGCTGAATGATCTGCAGCGGGAAAAAAGAGAAATTGAAAATCAACTTCGTGATCTAAAACAGCAGAAGAATAAACTGGATCAACTGGAGAAGAATTTTAATTTCCAAATGCAGGAAATGGAAGTTCGCCGTAAGAAATTCAGACTTGAACTGAAAGAATTCCAGGTAAACTCAATAAATAAGCAGGATGAAGCGATTCAATCGCAGATTAAAATACTCGAGAAAGAACAAGACCTTCAGAAAATCAAAGCTTTAGCCATTGCTAAAAAAGCAGAGCGGGTTCAATTATTTTCTGAAATGAATAAAATTTCTGCAGCTATCAATCATACTTCGCAAAATAAAAATAAGCAATTAGCTCCTGGCGATACCGTTAATCTGCGGAATGGAGGTGCACAGGGTAAAATAATTCGCATCGATGGTAATATCGCCCTGGTAGAAATGGGCGCACTAAAAGTGGAGGTTACGCTCGATAATCTGACTTTTGCTACTCAAAAAGGAGATCTGCGAAAACCCAAAATGGTGCATACTGACCTGGTATCAGCTGATCAACCGACAAAAAAAGAATTGGATATCCGGGGCTTCAGACGCGATGAAGCACTGACTCAGGTGCAGAAATTCGTTGACAATGGCCTGATACAGGGATTAGCCCAACTTTCTATTCTGCATGGCAAAGGGGATGGCATCTTAAAAAAAGCGATCCATCGCTTCCTGAATGAATACCAGACTCCACTGCGTTATGAACACCCGGAGGCTGATGCCGGTGGAGATGGCATCACAATAATTTATCTGAGTTGATATTTATACGTTATAATTGATGTCTGATCGATTATTTCCCGGTACTTATCGCAGAATTCAAACATGATGAAACGATTTTCCTATATTTACACTTATATGCATATTAATCAGAAATAAATGGCAGAGGAAAATAAAATTAGTAATCTATTCATTCAAAGTGAGGAAATCGATCCCAAGAGCATGGATTATCTGGTAAATGCACTGGAATCCAATAACCAAAAAGATTTTGATTATCTGGAATTCAAGCAATCCCTGGTCGCCATGGCAGCTTTCAATATGGAAAATGAGCTAGCTATGAAATCGGCTTTTGCAACTGGTACCACTGTTGGGCTTACTAAGGAAAGTCTCTTACAAAGCGCAGATTTCTATAAATCCATATTGCAAAAAGAAAAGGCAATGTTTGACGCAGCCTTAAAAAAGCAAAATGACCAGCGGGTAGAATCCCGCAAAAATGATCAGGATAAACTCACACAGCAAATCACACGCAATAAGGATCTGATCAATAAGTTACAGGCAGAGATCAATGAGAATCAAAAGAACATTGATAATATCGACAAAGAAATCGCTGACAATATTGGCAAGATCGAACAGACCCGTTATAAATTTGAGCATACCTATGCTGAAGTAATCAATCAGATCAATCAGGATATTACTAACATCACTAAACTCATATAAGATATGTCCACTGAAGTTACTCCCTTTACCGGTACAGATGGTAAAAGAAAAACATTTTGGCAAAGACCGGAAGGCACAGCAGGAGCAGTTGTCGGACTAGGCCTGGTCATTGGCGGCGGATATCTGCTGTATAAAATATTACCGACACTCATTGTCCTTGCTCAAAATACACTGTATCTCGCAGGAATGTTGTTGGTACTGGGCGCTATCCTCTATATGGTACTGGATCCAAAAATGCGTAACCTGATTTGGTACATGTATAAAAGTATCATGCGTGCTGTCACCGGTTGGTTTGTTCAGATTGATCCGATCGGAATCCTGAAAAGTTATGTAGAAGATCTTCAAAATAATCTTCAGAAGATGGGTACTCAAATCGGTGTACTCAAAGGTCAGATGCGTAAACTGAAAAGTATCATGGAGCAAAATGAAGACTCTATCGATATGAATCTCAAAATGGCACAGAAGGCAAAAGAAATGGACAAGGAACAACACATGGTCCTGTCTTCCAGAAAAGCAGCCCGTCTCTCTGACACCAATGAAAAATATAATGTGCTCTATACTAAGATGGAAGTGCTGTACCGCATCCTAACAAAGATGTATTCCAACTCTGAAATTCTACTGGACGATACTAAAGATCAGGTCAAAGTGAAAGAACAGGAACGGGAAGCCATCCGCACTTCACACAGTGCGATGAAATCAGCCATCAATATCATCTCAGGAAATTCAGATAAGCGGGCCATGTTTGATCAGGCCATGGAAAGTATCACTGATGATGTAGCCATGAAGGTAGGCGAGATGGAACGTTTCATGGAAATGTCCAGTAACTTCATGGATTCAATCGATTTACAAAATGCAGTATTCGAAGAAGATGGCATGAAAATGCTGGAACAATGGGAAAAAGATAGTACAATGATGCTTTTGGGTAAAAACAAAGGAACCGGAGATACTATTGATCTGAATGCACCAAAACCCGAAAAAGAAACCCTCAGTAGTGGCAATACTACTGATAATTCATATGATCATTTTTTCGAAGAAGATACCAAATAATTTTTTACACTGCAGCTAAGGGGCCTAAAGTAATCGTGTATGAATAATCTGCACTTATCGACAAATCCCTATCTACTCCAGCACAAAGACAACCCCGTCCACTGGCAAATCTGGTCAGAGGATGTATTTACACGTGCAGCACATGAAGACAAGCCCGTCTTACTCAGTATCGGCTACTCCACATGTCATTGGTGTCATGTGATGGAACATGAGAGTTTCGAAGATGAAGCAATTGCTGAGATCATGAATCAACATTTTATATGTATCAAACTGGATCGGGAGGAACGGCCCGACCTCGATGCATTCTATATGCTTGCCTGCCAGTTATTGACCGGACAAGGTGGCTGGCCATTGAATTGCTTTCTACTTCCAGACAAAAGGCCATTTTACGCTGGTACTTATTTTCCACCAAAGCCTTCCTATGGCAGGCCTTCCTGGCCACAATTATTGAATCATATCACCCAATTGTATCAAAACAAACAAGATATCGTCCGCTCTCAGGCTGATAAACTCATGCAGGTAATGCAGGACATTAATGCGGACAAGAATATTCTTATAGAAGAAGATGAATTGATATTACCTGTGGAAAACGACGCTTTCATTGACACCATTCTGGCTTATATAGATAAAAATGATGGTGGATTCGGCACTGCACCAAAATTTCCTCAGGCTCCTTCTTGGCAATTACTTATCACAGCGTCGGGAATCTTTGACCAGGTGGAAGTAAGTCAGATTATACACCTTACACTGGCAAAGATGATTCATGGTGGATTATGGGACCATCTTCGAGGCGGCTTTGCCCGATATGCTGTGGATAAGTACTGGCGCGTACCTCATTTTGAAAAAATGCTTTATGACAATGCCTGGTTAATCTCAGATTATTCGCTGGCTTATGCTGTGTACAAGAAAGGGTGGATGAAAGAAATTGCTATTCGTACTATTGATTTCTGGCAACAACACATGACAGATTCATCCGGGCTACTCTACAGTGCATTGGATGCTGATTCCAATGGCCATGAAGGTGATTATTACACATGGACTTTTTCAGAGATTAATGATTTACCTGGTGCAGAATTGCAAGCCTTCACTGATAATTTTGAACTCAATCCCCAGGGAAACTGGGAAGGTACACATGTACTCATCTTCAAGGACTACCTGAAAGCTACCCAATATTATTCGCATCCGGATGAGAACTTACGCAGTACGCTGAATACCCTAAGAGAAAGATCAGCTTCGCGAATAAGCCCGGGGATTGATTATAAGATCATCACTTCATGGAATGCCTGGTATGGCGCAGCACTATGCGATTCTGCGGTGTTCCTTCAGAATGATTCTTATATTGATCAGTCAGTCAGGTTACTGGAATCGATAAAAAATACCAACTGTAAGGGAAACACAATCTATCACAGTTCAGCAAAAGGTGTGGTCAATCCAGTATTGCTTGGGGAGGATTATGTATCGATGGCTTACTGGCATTTGAAATTATATCAACTTACATTCGATGAATCTCACCTTAATGCGGCCATGGAGATTATCGCTGAAACTGAAAGGTTATTTTCCAGACCAGATAATGTGTTCATCGCTAATATTCCCAATTCGCAAAATGATAACTTACTAGCCCAGTTTGAAACTATTGATTACCCTACTCCATCTGCCAATAGTTTACTTATACATTGCTATGTGCAATTGTACCAACTGACAAAAAATACACCTTATATATATAGGTACAATCAATTAGCTGAAAAATTCAAACTCATTTCGACAAAGCAACCAACCAGCAGCATGTTTGCACTCACTGCCATCATAGCATTTGAAAATACAAACGAGCAATATTTGATTACCGGACCGGAAAGTTTTGTCTTTGCACGTCAACTCAGAAATAAAATTGTGCCTACTGCATTAATTCGCATCATAAGTGATAGCACTACGGCTGAAAAGTTAAATATTTCCTTAGAACAGGAGAAAACACTAATTTACGCTTGCAAAAATTTCTCATGCCAATTACCGGTAGATAATGTCGAAGTCTTCGATCATACTCCATAGATTAATAATACTATCGATTAGTATTGGGCTGTATTCATCGCTTTTATTTGGTCAACAGATCACACAGACAGGTTTATATATGTTCGAGCCCTATCTGTATAACCCTGCTTATGGTGGCATGACCAATAGTCTTACACTCACTGCGGTAGCAAGAAAGCAATGGAGTGGATTTCCCGGGGCACCTACATCACAATTAATCGCAGCACACTTACCTATTTCCAGATTGAGTTCCGGCGCAGGTATTCGCATTGATAACCAGCCACTGGGTGCCCATCACCAGATAAATGGCCAGGTGAGTTACAATTATATATTTACAGGTCTGGCAAATGGTATTATCTCTGCAGGATTAGGCATCGGGATACTCAATAGCTTTCTCGATGGAAATATTTTAAGAGCACCGGATGGTAACTATGAAAACACAATAAATCACAATGACCCGAATCTGTCTGCACAGAAAGAATCTTATACTGCCGCCTCACTCACCGGCGGAATATTATATAGAAACTATTCCATGGAAGTTGGTGTTTCAATACTGCAAGGTATAAATACTACACTCAGTGACCGCTATACTTATACACCAGTACGACATCTGATGTTCAATGCGGCATACTTTATTAAATTTAGTAATGAACTAAGGCTTGCACCCTCTGTCTTGCTCAAATATGATTTCCGAATATTACAGACAGATACTGATTTACAGTTATATTTCAAGAACTTTATTTTTGGAGGCGGAATACGGGGATACTCAGGTCATTCCTTTGATTCATTTAAGTTAAGTCTGAGCGGAAGAGTAATGGAAAACTTGATGGCCGGGTATGTTTATGAGGGTTCTCTCAGTCAATTGAAGTCATACAATGACAATACACATGAAATATTCCTTCAGTACCGACTTCCCATAAAATTGTTAAATCAGCGGGAAAATGTAATTTATCACCCCCGCATGTGAGAGAATTCCATTTATTATAATACTTTTGTGTAAAAGTACAGCGTTTAGAACAGAGCAGTTGAATGATTATCAGAAAGTTATATAGAATATTTTAATACGTAACTTTCAGATAAGTAGTTTAATGTATCAGAAAAAAATTATTTTTTAAATAAATTCGAAGAGTTAAAATTTTGTTTTGGCAGATTGGTAGAAACAGATTATTTTTACCACCCAATAATTTAAAACCATATTTAAGGTAAACTATTTTTAAGAAGTAACATGAACAAAAAGATTCTATTTTTTTTAAGCTTCTGCTTTCTCACTTCATTGCTGATTTCCTGTGGTCAGGGCAGTAAGTTAGACGGACAATTAATAGGAGTCAAAGAGAGACCTCACTGGAAAGGAGGCACTAATCCCTATGGCATGGTCTATGTAAAGTCCGGAACATTAACTATTGGTTCTGATGATCAGGATATTAGTAGTACTTACTTATCCAGACCAAAAAGTATTTCCATTCAGGGATTCTATATGGATGAGACCGAGATTACTAATAATGAGTATCGTCAATTCGTCAATTGGGTCAGAGATTCAATTGCACACACTATCATGGGTGATCTGGTAGAAGATGATAATGGTGGTCAGCACATTGACTGGAGCGTAGATCTGGACTATAGCGATGAGGCTTTAGCCGGTATGTATTTCAGTGGTGATGATATGCTGAATGGCAAGAAAGAGTTTGATGTGGATAAATTAGTCTATAACTATGACTGGATGGACTGGCAGGCAGCTGCCCACAGCACAGGAAAAGCTGTCAGAAAATCTTATATCAGAAAAGATAAAACAAAGGTTTACCCGGACACATTGGTTTGGATTCGTGATTTCGCGTATTCTTATAATGAGCCGATGACCCGTAACTATTTCTGGCATCCGGCTTTTGATGATTATCCGGTAGTAGGTGTGAACTGGAAGATGGCGACAGCATTTTGTCACTGGAGATCTAAACTGTGGGATATGTATCGTACGAATGAAGTAAATACAGAAGGATTCCGTTTACCTACAGAATGGGAATTTGAATATGCTGCACGTGGTGGTCACGAAGATGCACCTTATCCTTGGGGTGGTTATGGTCTGAGAAATGCCAAAGGTTGTTTGTTGGCTAACTTCAAACCCAGAAGAGGAGATTATCCTGAAGATGGTGGTCAGTGGACAGTAAAAGCGGATGCATATTTTCCTAATGATTATGGCTTATACAATATGTCAGGTAATGTGTCTGAATGGACAAGTTCAGCTTATACTGAGAATGCCGTATCATTTATTCATGACCTGAATCCGGACATCAAGTATGATGCGAAGGAAGAAGATCCTGAAGGTTACAAGCGTAAAGTTATCCGTGGCGGATCCTGGAAAGATATAGGATACTTCCTGCGTACCGGAACCAGACATTATGAGTTTCAGGATTCAGCAAAGTCTTATATCGGTTTCCGATGTGCACTGACACTGATGGGTAGATCAATCAATGATTTCTAATCTATTCACAAAAAAATAATTATTGATAACATTAATTCGTTTTCGATAAACAGTAGATTCTTTTAATTAAAATAACATTCACATAATTTTTATTAACCTTTTTAAAAAAACAAGTAAAGAATGGCTTCATTTGTAAAATCAAATTCGTTTAAGTATCTTAAAAACCTGATAATTGGTGTAGGTGCGTGTGCAGTAATGATTGGTGCTCTTGGTAAGATCGAAAGTTATTCCTGGGGTGGCCCGGCAATCACAGTAGGTCTGCTGACTGAGGCATTTATCTTCTTATTATTAGGTGTTATCCCACCAGAAAAAGATTATTACTGGGATAAGTTATATCCGGGAATCGGTGACTATAATGCCAGTGTACAACCTATTACTGCAGGCCCTGTAGTTGCATCTTCAGGAATTCATTCTATCAGAGCACTGGATGCTGAAGTAGTAGAAGGCAAATTAGGTTCTATGTTGTCAGAATTACAGGTTATGGCTAAAAGCCTTGCCTCTCTGAAAGCATTGCAGGAAGTTGATTTCTCTAAAACTCAGGATCAAATTAAGTCAATGAATGATTTTTACTCTAAAATCAATCAGGCAATGGCTAGCATGGCAGATTCAGTAGAAGATGCTAAGAAATATAAAGAGCAAATGGCCAGCTTAAATAAGAATCTGGGTGCTTTGAATTCCGTGTATTCTAATATGTTGAGCGCTATGAATACTGGTGCTCCCAGAGCATAATTAGCTTTGCAATCGATATTAAGATATTAAAACAATTCAATTAAACTTATAAAAGCAATTACAGATGTCTATACCTAAGGAACCGCGGCAGATAATGATTAACCTGATGTACCTGGTGTTAACTGCAATGCTCGCACTGAACGTTTCTGCTGAAATTTTCAATGCTTTCAAAGTAGTTAATGCAGGATTGGTGAAATCCAATGCATCACTGGATAAGATCAATAATGCGCTTCCCGCTCAAATTCAAGAATTTTCAAAAAAGAAGCCGGAATTTGCAAAATATGCAGAACGTACACAGCCGGCTGCTGATGCTACACAAGATTTCGTAGCTTTCATTGACGGTGTCATGGATAGAATGGTCAAGGAAACAGGGGGTTATGTACCTGATGAACACTCATCTAATCCAAACGATACCCGTTTAAAAGGTTATAAAGATAAGGATGTTACCACTAGAATATTAGTAAATGATGGTGTAGGTAACGAAATCGAAAAACGAATAGTAGCCTTACATGATAAACTGGCTGTTCTCTTTGATGAGCAAGATAAAGCTGAGTATGTACCAAAACTTTCTATGAATGTTGACGATGCATGGAAAGGCAGCAGGGATAAAAAAAGCTGGGCACAATATAATTTCCAGCAAATGCCCCTTGCAGCGACTTTGCCTATCCTGAACAAATTGAAAAATGATGCTAAATCATCAGAAAGTACTGTTCTGAACTATTTGATGAATAAAATCGGTCAAACTACTGACTTAGTGTTTGATAAGTATCAGGTGGTATCTGCATCAAAGAAAACTTATGTAGTATTAGGTGATAAATTTGAAACAGAAATATTCCTGTCATCATTTTCATCTGCACCGGGTCAGGGCATGTCAGTTTCAGTTAATGGCGCATCAGTGCCTGTAGTAAACGGTGTAGCTAAATATAGTGCTTCTGCATCCGCTCCGGGTGTCAAGAAATATACAGCAAGAGTTACACTGGTAAACCCTGTTACTAAAAAAGCAGATACTTACTCAGGTGACTTTGAATATGAAGTAGGAACCCGTTCAGCTACTGTATCAGCAGATCAGATGAACGTTTTCTATGTAGGAGTTGATAATCCGATTACAGTTTCTGCAGCAGGTATCTCATCTAATGAATTGAAAGTTACTGCAAGCGGAGGCTCGCTGAGTCCTAATGGAAAAGGAAAATACAATGTAAGGGTTTCTGATATCGGTGGTACCTGTACTATCACGCTGAGTGGTGGAAATATGCCCCCCAGCAAATTCCCTTTCCGTATTAAGAGAATACCTAGTCCGGTTGCTTACATCGCAAATAGTCAGGGTGGAGCCATAGGCAATGGTACATTCAGAGTACAGCGAGGTATTGAACCAAGATTAGAGAACTTTGACTTTAATGCTAGATGTGAAATCCAGGGCTTTATGCTCAGGTATATAGCCCGCAGAGAAGACCCCGTTATAGTTACTAATCCCGGAGGATCTTTCAATGGTCAGTCTGCAGCATTAATTTCGAAAGCTAAACCAGGTGATACCTATGTTTTCGATAACGTAAAAGCCAGATGTCCTGGTGATCCAGTTGGAAGAAATATCAACTCACTTTCTTTCAACATTAAGTAATTTTATAAACCAATTTTTAATATGAAATCAATTATTTCTATCTTGCTGGTCTTCACTTTGGCGTATATGTGTACACCGTATGACTTGCAGGCTCAGAAACAAAAGAAGTCAAAAACTACCACTAAGAAAGCTAAATCTGATAGTGAGTATGTACCGGATGATTACGTACAGGATGATTATGTTCCAGATGATGCAGTTCCTGAAAAAGGTGCAAAAAAAGGTACGAACAATGTAACTGCTCCTAAAACAACAACTACCAGACCCGGGCAACCGGTGGTAGTTAAATCTGCAGAGATTAGCGATACTTTGACAAAACCAGATCCGGATGCGCCTTTGGATGATATTGTAAATAAATCTTTATCGACGCATAAATTAGTATTATCCTATGAACCGCTACATGAAAGGGACATTTTTTGGCAGCGGAGGATTTGGAGAGTAATTGATTGTCGTCAGAAGATGAATTTACCATTCATGTATGATAAACATGAGCTGTTTACGATATTGAAAAGTGGTGTGGACTCAGGAGCGATCAAGGCTTATTCATCTGAGAATTTCTGGCATAAGCAATCAACGGAAGATATCAACAAGCAATTGAATAGTTCAGATACTTCTGAAGTTTATGACCCGACTACAGGTAAGTATGAGTATGTAGCAGTTACTAATGATATCGATCCTCAGTCTATCAATCAGTTCAGAATTAAAGAAGATTGGTATTTTGATTCAGAATCTTCAGTGATGAAAGTAAGAATACTCGGTATTGCACCGATGATTGTCGAAATGGACAAAGCTACTATGACAGAAATGCCCCCAAGGGCAATTTTCTGGATTTACTATCCGGATGCGAGAAAATATCTGTCTCAGTTTAAAGTCTTCAACGAAGATAATATTGCGAGCCCGATATCATGGGATGACCTATTTGAAATGCGTAAATTTGAAAGCTATATCGTGAAGCGTTCAAATGTAAATGATTTCAGATTGAAAGACTATCCTAATCTCGCTGAGAATGGCGTCGATTTACTAATGGAATCTGACAAAGTGAAAGAAGAGATATTTAATTTCGAGCATGATCTCTGGTCATACTAGTTAATTAAATATTTGATAAAAAAGCCTCTGAGTAATTCTTAGAGGCTTTTTTTATTTCAATATATTTCAGTGTGGCACTTATAAATTAGGATTATATGCATCTTCATGTACCGACAAAACAGCCCGGCCACTGGGATCCTGCATTTTTCTAAATGCTTCATCCCATTCCAGTGCTATAGCTGTACTACAGGCCACCGATGCTTCAAAAGGTACACAGGAAGCTTCTTCTGCTCCAGGGAAATGTGCTGCGAAAAGTGACCGGTAATAATATTCCTCTTTTGTAGCAGGTGTATTGATTGGGAAACGGAAGGCGGCATTTTTAAGTTGCTCA
>CAZGKN010000009.1:0-4608 GCA_964525915.1 uncultured Saprospiraceae bacterium
TCGCGACCCCGACCTTGGCAAGGTCGTGCTCTACCAACTGAGCTATTCCCGCATATTATTTCAAAAAAAATTGCTCCCTCGCGAAGCGGCACAAAGGTATAAGATTATGCCTTAATTATCAAAACTTCTCAGAAAAAAATTTCAGATGCCCCAGATCACAAACAGGACAATCAAAGCAAGCGAATAAAGCACGAAATGACGCACCGGCGTGTATTCCCCAAATCGGATCTGATGCTTCTGCTTAAGATAAACTGCCTGAATTATTTTCTCCGCAGCAAATGCAATAAATGTCCCGGCCGCTATACCAATCAGGCCAAACTTCAAACCCAGTAGCAGGCTACAAACTACATTGATCAATAATTCAATGAGCGAAATATAAAGTAGTATTCGCGTCTGATTCATACCTAACAGAATCGAATGGGAGAATATCATCCGGCTAATAATAATCAGCAAATAAATATTGAATATCGGTGCGGATGCTTCAAAACTCTCATTGAAAATAACCGGAAATAGTACTTTGGAGGATACAATCAATAATCCCGCACAGATAAAAATCACCGGATACAGTCGTAGTGCCCTTTTCTTAAGTTGGCGCAACCCCACTGTCAGATCATGACTGATCGCAGGTATCATCGACGTTCCCAAGCCAATTGCCAGCGTCATAGTAAGGGGAAATTCCCTTGCTCCATATCTGTAAATCGCAAACATTGCTTTGTCTTCATAGAGCCGCTGAACTAACCAATTATCAAACAGTGGCGCTAATCCAGCCAGAATAGAATAACCAATTAATGGCGAGCCGATAAGTAACAGCCGCTTCATCCATTTCTTACTTATAAATAGAGAATCCCTATGCAGTGATATCCTGCCAGAAATGAATAACATGAGAAAGGCAAATACATTCAGCATGATTAGTAAGTGAATCAAATTGCCTTGCAGCCAGAGATTGATGATAAATACACTTACATAACCTATGAAATACAATACAGTAAACCGGATCATTTCTTTCGCATTGTCCCGGAGCAATAAAATGGAAGGTATCAGTACCGCAGGTACATTAGCAAAGCTGTACAATGCATACCAGTAAAGACCATCAATATAATTGGTTTCAATCAAAAAGGGTAAGAGTATTTTTCGCGCCAGTACCAGAATCAAAGAAAACGCAAGTGAAGTTACCAGGAACAGTATGAAAACGGTGCTGACAAACGTATTTCGCTGTTTTACCCCAACTTTGGGAAAGATGGAAAGAAAAGCCTGATTGAGCCCATTGACCCAGAAAACACTGATTATCTGACCAAGATAAAGTAAGGACTCAAACTTTCCTATTTCAGTTACCGACAGGACACTTTTAGCCAACAAAATACTTCCCAGAATCACAGCCACCTGCCGAACAATATTGAACGACTGAAACAGCCGTACACTATCTTTCAGAAAAGGTATCTTGGTCTCTGTTGCCGTCATTTATTCACTCCACACTTCATCAAACACGATTCCCATCTCACTCAATTCTGACAGAATCGGCTCATAGACACCTTTATCAATCGGGATATGAACACCCGGCGATCCAATTCTGTGTAATAATCGGTTTTTTACATAAATCGCAAGCGGCAGACCCACCAATTCACTCATCGCTGTATATATATTATTGCTTCCATGTCTGACTAATGTACTTACACATTCTTTTTGACTTCCGTCAATTGTATATCCAAACTGATGCTGCATGATGACCATATCCTTGTCTTCAGGTCGCAACATCCATTTCTCCAACATTAGTTTTTCCACTACATCTACAGGGCGGGCATTCTCTATTCCGGTCAGGCTATCATCCCATAATCCCAGCCATTGCAACATAGCCATTATTTCATCTGATATTGAATATCCTATCGCATGTTCGATCCTCTCCTTCAATGAATTTCCTGCAGCATCCCGCAAAAAGCTCTGTGTGATCTCAGCATAAGACATATTAACACTATTATTAATATGACTCAATGCATCAGTTAGCCCCAGATTCACTATTACTGACCATGCCAGGCAGTATCGTTCAGACCTAAGTGTACCTCTGATCATTGTCTCTATCCCGGGCAAATTATAAACATTGAGATATTTCAGACTATCCCTATTGTAGTACACTGCCAGCGAACCGATTCCGGGAATCTCACATAGCTGATAATTCCTGAACACTTTTGTATAAGGAATACAATGCACCTCCCGGTCCTGAATAAAAATAGCCGTACCCTGCCCTGCCATAGCTACATTATGCGGGTTCCAGCTGATTTTATAATTCCAGGGATTATCATCAGATTCCGGTGAGACAAGTCCACCACAATTTGATATAAATCGCTTCACTTCACCACCTTGATCCTCTATCTGAGCGATAATACGCATGGCGGACATGTGGTCCAGTCCCGGATCCAGGCCCAATTCATTCATCATCACGATTCCTTTACTGACCGCTTCATCATGAAGCTCTTTCATCTCATCACTGACATACGATGCAGTTGCCAGATCTTTACTCATTGCCACACAATCCTGAGCTACGATGATGTGCAATGCTGGGGGTAACAGGGATATGACAATATCCGCTTCTCTAATCAGATTCCGCCGGGATTCATCATTCAGGATATCACACTGAACCGCTTGTGCTGCTGTTACTCCGTCAGTTAGACTTGCTATCGCAGCAGGATTCTGATCTGCGATCGTCATTTTCCAACCATGTACAGATAATTGTGCCAACAGATATTTTATTAGATGTGTCGCCGATCTGCCAGCACCAAACAGCAAGATATTTTTCATGGGATAAAAATAGAGATTTCAACCCGATGGACATATCTTTCGATTATAACTTTGTTCATATTTTGCTTCTTGTCTGAAAATAGCTTATAAATCACACCATTTATCGAAAAAGATCATACAAAGTAAAATTGTTGCCAAAGTTTTTTCCATTGTATTTTTTCTATTATATTCACATATTAAATTTAAGCATAATGCATAAATCCCACCAATTCGAATACCAACTCCTGGAATGGAATGAGTTGAATGATCAGCAAAGAGCCTTACTCACCAAAGCCGAAGAACTAACCCGGAATGCTTATGCCCCTTATTCTAAATTTCATGTAGGCGTAGTCTTGCATTGTGCAGATGGTAGTGATTACTGTGGTGTGAACATGGAAAACGCATCTTTTCCACTGGGAAACTGTGGAGAGGCTTCTGCGCTCAGTGCTTATCATACTTCCGGGAATAAATCACCTGTTATTCAAGTAGCCATCGCTGCTAATAGCAATACAGTCCCGGTTGACCGTCCTGTGACGCCTTGTGGTGGGTGCAGACAATTATTAAGTGAACTCGAATACAGACAAAAACAAACCTGTGAATACCTGTTCAAAGGTGCAGACGGCCCGGTCTTGTTAATGAGCGGCATCAAAGGCTTGTTACCACTCGCTTTTGAAGCGGATGATTTTACTACTTAAATATTTTGAACTGTATTGCGGTCAGACAACACTTCTTTCAGTTCCTTTATGGCCTTGTACTCAGATTGGACCATCCGGCTCAGGGTATCTTTAAATGCGACAAATACACCGGAATCAAAGCCGGGAATTGCCTGAGACAATTTGTTTTTGAGCAATAAATACTCTCCCTTCAAATGTGCACGAATGGAAGGTGTACCATCCCAATCTTCTTCGATGGCAATCGTCCGTACTGTTTGCAGATCATCATTTAATACAATCGGATCCAGTTCAATGCATCTTGCATTACCTTCTGTCTTCAACGAAAGTTCTGCTAAAAAATGCTCAGAGATTTCTACCAATCGGACCTGAATCTCTTCTTCTTCAGATTTTACCAAAAATACCTCGAGGCCCTTCTCAGCCACGCGGTACAAAACAATTTTCACTTTCTCAATGATGGACATAGTCTGCTTAAATTTGGATAGCGATTACAAATATATACTAATCAGACTGGCATTTTATAAATATTTACAAGATTTATTCCGCATCAGACCGAATGGAGAATTTTAACATAAAGCAATATTAAAAAACGACCTTTAATCGTTACCTTTGCGGGACTAGGCACGTGGAAGTATCACCTATCCCCTTTCAGAGATATATTAAGATAATTAATATTACAGTTAACAAATATATATTATTTTTGCATGTGTATCTGAAATACTAAGTGTCAGATTACATCAAAAACAGACAATACTTTATAAACAGCATTATGGCAGTTGAAAATAAATATACAAATCAGCTATTTTCATTCATTACTTTTTTCACAGCGATAATTAGCTGTTTGTTATTTATTCCGGCTTCTGTAAATGCGCAGCAGGTAAAATTAACTACGACAAGATCCAATAGTGGTCTTGAAGTAAGAGATTGCAATTCCCGGAGTGCCGGCACGGTAGATTTCGGGCCTGTAGTCGGCCAGAGTAATAATTCATCTGCAGATACGATTTTTCTGTGCTTTGGTGATGAAATCTATATCCAGAACAAAGGCAAGCTATATGCAGCTTACAGCGATGCTAAAGGAAATTTCGAATTGATCACTGATCTCCCGGCCGGGTTCTATTCGATCTATTGCACTCATCCGCAATATGGTCAACTATCCACATTCCAATTT